>JAJFIG010000331.1 GCA_021775195.1 Rhodospirillales bacterium
GGTTGCGGGCGCTTCATGGCGTCAGCCTCACCGTTTCCGAAACCCAGGTGATCGCGATCATCGGTTCGTCGGGGGCCGGCAAGAGCACCCTGATCCGCTGTATCAACCGCCTCGTCGAGCCGACGTCGGGCTCGGTGAAGCTGGATGAGACCGAGGTCACCACCTTGAGCCGCCGCAACCTCCGCAAGGCGCGCCGCCGCATGGGCATGATTTTCCAGGAATACAATCTGGTCGAGCGCCTGACGGTAATGGAAAACGTGCTCTCGGGGCGCCTCGGCTACGTCAGTTTCTGGCAGGCCTACCGGCGCAAGTACCCGCCCGAGGATGTACGGGCCGCCTTCGAGCTCATCGAGCGTGTCGGCCTCGAGGGGCGTCACGACACCCGCGCCGACGCCCTCTCCGGCGGCCAGCGCCAGCGTGTCGGCATCGCCCGGGCGCTGATGCAGAAACCGGAACTCCTGTTGGTCGACGAACCGACGGCGAGCCTTGACCCCAAGACCTCGCGCCAGATCATGCGCCTGATCTGTGAGCTGGCCCACGAACTGGGAACCCCGGCCCTGGTCAATATTCACGACGTCGCCCTGGCCCAGAACACCGCCGACCGCATCATCGGCCTGAAAGAGGGCCAACTGGTCTTCGACGGCGGACCGGCGGACCTCAGCCACGATGCCCTGACCAGCATCTACGGCGAGGAGGACTGGAGCACCACCATCCGCGACACCGACGATGATGACGACGAGAAACCGGCGGCGCCGAAAAAGGATGACCGTAACGGCGCCGAGCGGGAGGCGCTGACCGGATGACGACGCCGACCACCTGGAATCCGCCGAGTATCATCGAAAGCCCGGCGGTCCGTTATGGGCTGTGGGCGCTCGCCGGCATTTACGGGATCTGGTCCCTCGGCAGTCTCGAGATCGACTGGGGCCGGATCGCCAGCGGCTTTCCCCGCGCCGGCGACATGATCGCGCGCATGTTTCCGCCCGACTTCTCCCGTCAGGAGCTTCTGATCAAGGGCGTCGTCGAAAGCGTCGAGATGGCCCTCGCCGCCAGTTTCATCGGCATGATCCTGGCCGTTCCCATCGGTTTTTGCGGCGCCCGCAACCTGGCCCCCCTGCCGGTCTACCTCGTGGCCCGCGCCATCATGGTCCTCAGCCGCACCTTTCACGAGGTCATCATCGCCATCTTTTTCGTCAAGATCGTCGGCTTCGGACCCCTGGCCGGGCTTCTCACCCTGATCGTCGCCTCGGTCAGCTTCATCTCCAAGATGATCGCCGAGGATATCGAGAACATGAACATGGGCCAGGTGGAAGCGGTCCGCGCCACCGGCGCCAGTTTCCCGAAGCTGTTGATGTACGCCGTCCAGCCGCAGATCCTGCCCCGTTATCTCGGCGTCTGCATCTACCGTCTCGACGCCAACATCCGCCACTCGACGGTCGTCGGCATCGTCGGCGCCGGCGGCATCGGCATGACCCTGACCGCCAGCTTCAAGCGCTACGACTACGATTTCTCCCTCGCCATTCTGCTCACCATCATCACCCTGGTGTTCCTGGGCGAGATCTTTTCCAACTGGGTGCGGGGCAAGCTCAGATGACCGTCGCCGCGCCCATCGCCACCCACCCCGATATCTGGCGCAAGTTCTCGCCGGTCCAGACCCTGGTGCGCTATTGCTGGTTCGTCGGCATCGTTTTCCTCGCCGTCTGGTCGATCCGCCATCTCGACATCCCCTGGGAATACTTCCTCGACGCCCACGTCCAGGCGGCGGATCTCTTCGTCCGCATGTATCCGCCCGACTGGGACCATTTCGAGGTGATTTTCAATCCCCTGATCGAGACCATCCACATTGCCACCCTAGGTACCGTTGTCACCATCGTCATCGCCCTGCCGGTCGCCTTTCTCGCCGCCCGCAACACGACGCCCAACGCCGCCGCCTGGTTCATCGGCCGCTTCATCCTGGTCGCCTCGCGTTCCATCAACACGGTGGTCTGGGCTTTGATCTTCGTCGCCATTTTCGGCCCCGGTCCGGTCGCCGGCATCTGGGCGGTGGCTTTCCGTTCCATCGGTTTCATGGGCAAGCTCATCGCCGAGTCCATCGAGGAGATCGACGTCGGCGCCGTCGAGGCCACCGAGGCCACCGGCGCCTCGCGCCTGCAGGTCCTCCTGATCGGCGTCCTGCCTCAGGTGCTGCCGGTGATCTACGGCACCACCGTCTACCGCTGGGATATCAACATCCGCGAATCCACGGTTCTCGGTTTCGTCGGCGCCGGCGGCATCGGCATCCAGCTCTATTCGTCCATCAACCAGTTCCACTGGAGCGAGGTCGCGGTGATGCTGCTCTCCATCTTCGGCGTCGTCATCTTCAGCGAGTACATTTCCGCCGTCGTACGCAAGCGGATTACCTAGGGCACTGTCGGGGCAGGCTAACACCGCCGATATTCCCACGCTGCGGGACATCCTTTATTCGATAAATATTCATCTGGAAATATTGCCGCCTGGATTTTCTTTTCCGCCTTGTATTATACTTTCCGGGCGCGAAGAAAATTCTTTTGCAGTGTTTGCGGGACGCACCAACGGGGGTTGATCCGCATGCAAGGCTGGTCCTGTTCCACGTTGCCGCTTGGCGTCCGGTTGCCGGGTTCGAGTCCGCCCTGGGCACCTGCCGTCTCCCCTATGCGCCTACTCAGGTTCGCTGGTCCGTTTCGTTTAGGATGATTCCTGGTCGGGGGACGTCCGTCCTCCGTGGCCGCTCTGACTCGGCGCCGATCCCGGAGGGCGAAAAACGATGGACACTACCGAAGAACAGCCGGGCGGAATCGAGCGCCGGATGGTGCATCGGCTGCTGACCCTTTGGCGCGACGCCCGCGGCGAAGGACCCATGCCGACCCTGGCGGCGGTCCTGGCCCAGGACCTGGCTGACATCCTGCCCGATATGTACGTCATTGCCCTGCCGCCGGGCGGTGGCGAACCAACCTTCGAGCGCCTGGGCCCGGCGATCGCCGAAGAAATTGCCGCCGACCTGGTGGGCGAGCCCTTGTCGGCAGTTCCCGAGGGTTGTCTCCTCAAGCAGGCGCTGGAATGTGTTGGCGAGGTCGTGGACAGAAAGGTCCCCATGACCCGGGGTGGCGAGTTCACCAATACCCGCGGCCAGACCATACTTTTCCGCGGCATCATCGCGCCGCTGGGCGACGATGCGGGTTCGATGCGATATCTCTTGGGCGCGGCAAATTGCAAGGTCGTGGACGCGGCGGCCTGACATGCGCCGCAATTCATCGCCCAGGAAAGCCGGGACCACGATATTGATGAAACCCAGGTAGGGACGCCGGTATGACCAGGACTGTCTCCTACGAAATCTACACCCAGCGCAGCGAGGGTTGGTTCATCGACTCCGTTCATGATGACAAGAACCATGCCCTGTTCGAGGCCCGCAAACTTCTCGAAAGCCCGAGGCAGACCGCCATCAAGGTCGTCGAGGAGAAATACGACGACGAGACCGACAAAACCATTTCGACGACGATCTTCAACGAAGAGAGGGGCGTCGTCAGGGACCGCCCCAAGAATTACCGTCCCGAACAGAAGCCCGATCTGTTCCCCCGGGATGCCGTCGAGCGAACCAAAAAAGACGACACCGATTTCGTCGGTTACCTGGTCAAAATGGTCCTCGTCATTGGCGGGATCTGTCTGGCGCTGATCGGCGCTGGCATGCTTTACATGAATTTCGTTGGCGGTTGACCGGGCGCCGCTGTTTTTGACGGGGAAGGAGCGGTTACGTTCGTGCTATGCCGCCGCCGCGGTCGGGGGTGGGAAGTTGTCGAATCGGAACGATAGCGGCCGGGACGCCAAATCAAAGAACCGGCCGCATCGGGGGCAATGGTCGAGTATCGAAAAATAAACTGTTTTCCGTGAATTTTACTTTTTGTTTATCAAGTACTGGCCCTCTTGACACGTCCGCTTTGGATCGACACATTCATTGCGCGAATTTCGCCTTTTTCAGGGGCTTTAAAATGGGCAAATCCGTTTCCTACGAATTGATGTCGTTCAAGGATGGTAATTGGACCATCCAGGCGGTTTATGACGACCGCAACACCGCGGTGTACGAGGCACGCCGCTTGTTGGGGGGACGCCACGAAAAAGGCGTCAAGATCATCGAGGAATCCTACGACGAGGAAACCAACGAAACGAAATCCCGGATCGTCTTCAACGAGGAAAAGGGCGCCGAGAAGAAGCCGGAGCCGCAGAGACACGAATCGAGGGCGGGAATTGCGCCGGTCGATGAGCCCAAGAAGAAAACCGCCGAAAATTCCGATTTCACCGGCTACATCGTCAAGATGGTGTTGATCGTTGGTGGCATTTGCCTGGTGCTGCTCGGAGTGGTGGCATTTCTCATATCCAACTTCGGCGACGGCTGACCGCCGGACGCCCCACCGCGGGACGTTATCCACCCCTTGTCATTGAAGGTTGGTGTCAGGCGGCGACAAACTTGTCGCGGAACTCGGCCCGTGCCGCCGCATACCAGGGCGGTTCCGGCGGCCACCACCAGAGCCGGTCCAGCGCGTCGTCGGGGTAGGCTTCCCGGAAGTTCTTCTTCGCCGACGCCGTGAGGCGCTTGTCGGCCCCCTTGGAGACCGAATTGTACCCGGTTTTGCTGGCCAGCAGTGCCCCGACCTTGGGCGAGTAAATGTATTTCAGGAACGCATAGATCTGGGCCACGTTCCTCGCCCCGCGCGGGATCGCCAGTCCGTCCAGCCAGGCCAGCGCGCCCTCCTTGGGCGCCATGTAGGTGATCGGCTTGCCGTCGTTCTTGAGCGCGATCGGCGGCCCGTCCCAGGTCTGGCCAAGGACCACCCCGTTGTGCATGAAACCGTTCTTCTGCGCCTCGGCGTCGTTCCAGAACTGCTTCAGTTGGGGCTTGTTGGCGACCGCGAAACTGGTGATCTCGGTCCAGATGCGCCGCATGTTCTCTTCGTCCTTGTAGGCATCCAGCATCCGGTTCGACGGCAACGCGCCGGTGGCGTCCATGTGGAGGCCGATGGTCAGCATCAGCGAATGGGGCCGGCCCATGATCTTGCCCTTCATTTCCGGCGTCCATAAATCGCCGTAACTCAGGGTCCCGTATTCGCTCGACCACTTGTCGGTGCGCCAGGCCAGTCCCTCCGTGCCCCAGACGTAGGGCAGGTGGTAGGTCTTGCCGTCCCAGGTCCATTGGTCCGTCGATCCCTTCAGCATCGTCGGGAGGATTTTGTCCGTCGGCACCTTCGTCATGTCAAAGGGCAGCAGGATATCCAGGGGTTTCCATTGCAGCGCCCTCATCGCCGTCGGCCCGACGATGTCGACGCCGCGGCCCTTGGACGCCTTGACCCTGTTCAACAGTTCCTCGTTGGACCCGTAGGGGATGTGTACCAGTTTGATGCCGGTTGATTTCTTGAACCCGGCGACGAATTTTTTCGGAAAGTAGTCGGACCACATCATGATCCGGATCTCGCCCGACGACGAAAAGGCGTCGCCCACGATCCAGGGGCCGATGCCGGCGGCGGTGCCGAGCGCCGCCGCGCCCTTCAGCGCCGCGCGGCGGGTGAAAAGCCGCGCCGCCCGCGCCGTCGCCCGTGACGAGGTCCGTGATCGAGATTTCACGGCCACCGTTACCCTCCCGCTAATTGTTGTCCGGATTGTACTCTGGAACCGGTATTTTCCGGCGTTTATGAAATCCTTCAAGGGCAAGTGTGAAGCAGATGCTCAAACCGCGTCAACTTGTTCCCGAGAATTTCTTTCGCGCCGCCGGAGGGGGGGAGGCTCGAGACCCGTAATTCAACTCTCGGCGGGTGACTGACGGGCGGTTGGGTGGTCCGGTCCGCTGTCGGGGCCCCGTAACGGCTGCACCAGCATCCGGTCGAGTCGCAGGTCGCGGGCTTCGCGGAACTGCTCGATACCGATGGTCATTCCCGTGTGTCCATGGGTGGGCTGGTCCCGGTAGGTCCCGAACAGACGGTCCCACCAGGGCAGATTGAAGCCGAAATTGCTGTTGGTCTCCTCCGGGACTACGGAGTGATGGACCCGGTGCATGTCGGGCGTGACCAGGAACCAGCGCAAGAGCCGGTCGACGTTCACGGGAATGCGGATGTTGCCGTGGTTGAACATGGCGGTGCCGTTGAGCAGGAGCTCGAAGATCAGCACGGCGACGGCCGCCGGGCCGAGGGCCAGAACCACGATCATCTTGATGCCCGTCGACAGCACGATCTCGACGGGGTGGAACCGGGCCCCGGTAGTGACGTCGAAATCGAGGTCCGCGTGGTGCATGCGGTGCAGGCGCCACAGCAGCGGCACGGCGTGGAAAAGAATGTGCTGCAGATAGATGGCGAAGTCGAGCAGGGCGACCGCCAGGGGAATGGCAAGCCAGGGGGAAACCGGGACGACGTTCAGCAGGCCCCAGCCCCGTTCCTCTCCCAGCAGCGCGAGGCCGACGGCGGCGGTGGGAACCAGGGCGCGCACGATCAGCGTATTCAAGGCGACGATTCCGAGATTGCTCGGCCAGCGCACCCGGCGCGGAAAAGAAAGGGTCCGTCGCGGCGCCACGGCCTCCCACAGGGCGACCAGGGCGAAGACCCCGAAAAAGGCGCCGAGCCGGACGGCGGGCTCGTTGGCGAGAAGCGGTTCCATCATGGGTTCGACCTTCCGCACGCCCCTACCGGGATTCTTCTCACAGGGGATTAATCAGTTGATTAATAGAATGATTAAGTGACCGGCATCGAATGTCAAACGGGATTTCCGGCCTCCGGGATTGGCGGACCAGTCGGCACCCGCCGGTCGCGAGGGCATCTGCCGTCAATCGGCGCCGTTGAAGCGGGGATGGGTCTCCTCGGCGGCGAACAGGACCCAGAGGCCCGAAAGCCCCATGCACGCGGCGGTGAACCAGAACCCGGCCTCAAGGACGCCCACGGTGTCGGCGACCAGGCCGATGAGCAGGGCTCCGATGGCATAGCCCGAGTCCCGCCAGAACCTGTAAACGCCGAGGCTCGAGCCGCGCCAGTTGGGGTGTGAGATGTCGCTCACCGCGGCGATCAGGGTTGGATAGAGCAGGGCCATGCCGATCCCGGTCAGCGCCGCCGCGCCCGCCCATACGAGGACGCTGTCGCCGAAGGGCGTGATCGCGACGCCGGCGCCGCAGATCCACATCCCGGCGACGATGGGTTTCTTGCGTCCGATCCGGTCGGAAAGCGGTCCGGTCCAAAGCTGGCTGGCGCCCCAGACGACACCGTAGACTCCCACAACCCAGCCGATGTCGACCACGTCCAGGCCCCGTTGAAGGAGAAATACCGGAAAGAAGGCCCAGACCAGGGCGTCCACGAACTTCTCCACGCAACCGGCTTGGGAAAGGGCCGAAAACGTCCGGTGCCGGAAGGAAACCAGCGTGAACACCTGGCTCATGGTGGGATGATCGGGCACGCCTTCGGGGAATCGCGGCCGCGGTCCGGAGAAGATGCCGGCGGCATGCCGTGACGCCTCCGCCCGCGCCCAGGGCAGGGTCTCCTGGCTGAACAGATAGGCCGAGGCCAGCGCCAGCACGGCGATGACCAAACCGAAGGCGAAAAGACTGAAACGGGGGTCGAACGCGGTCGCCATATAGCCCGTAACCAGGCCCGCGATGGCGACCCCCGCGTATCCCGCGAACTCGTTGAAGCCGGTGGCCAGCCCTCTCTGCTCGGGCAGCGATATATCGACCTTGCTGGTCACCGTCATCGACCAGGCAAAGCCCTGGTTGACGCCGAGCAGGATGTTGGCGGCGACGATCCAGCCCCATGTCGGCGCGTACAGGATGATGAACGGGATCGGCAGCGCCACGATCCACCCCAGGAGTAGGACGCGGCGGCGGCCGAGGCGCTCGGACAGCCTGCCGGCGACGAAGTTCATGGCCCCTTTGACGAAACCAAAACTGACGATGAACGCCATCAGCAACAGGAAGGAACCCCGGGGCAGGCCGAACTCGGTCTCGGCCAGGGCCGGGATCACGGTTCGCTGAAGCCCGATGGTCAGGCCGACGAAAAAGACCTGCACGAGCTGCTGGCCGAACTGGCCGATGTTGGCGTGGATTCCGTGGACGCAGTCCTCGGGCCGCAGGACGGCCTCCCCAATCCTTGCCATCAGCAGGCCTCTTTGAAGGGCGGCTGGTTGGAAATCAGCCACAGGGCCGGGCTGCCGTGGATGTCAGCGTCTTGCGCCGGCGGAGCCTCGGACGTCGGGCCGCGGGATGGGGCGGGGTCCGATTTGGTGAGGTTTGCGCCATCGCCCCTGAACGCATGCCGGATGAAGCAGGGGATTTGGCGTCGTGTGATGCCGATATCGTGCAACGCCGCGCTGTCCAGGAGCATGAGTTCGCGGCGCAGCCGTTCCCGCCGCGGCCAATTCGCAAGGTACGTTAACAGGCGCTCATGGCGCCGGCCGTATGGGGATCGGGCACGTTCCACGGCTTCCGGCGATGGTCCCGGCGTGATGACCACCGGTGTCCAACCAGGTTCAGGCGTTGATTTGGGCATTGGGCGACCCCTATAGTTGGCGGGCGGTTCATTCATGCGGCCCGCAAAACAACAACGATATATCAATCAATAGATTAATTGATTATAGTGAATTATGTCAAGCTCCAGTCCCAAGCAGGCGGTTTTCGACCATTTCGCCCAGGTCGCCAAGGCCCTCGGCCACGGCCATCGCCTCGCCATCCTCGAGCACCTGGCCCAGGGCGAACGCAGCGTCGATGCCCTGGCCCGCCTGGCTGGGCTCACCATGGCCAATACGTCCCAGCACCTGAAGCGCCTCCGGGCCGCCGGCCTGGTCATTTCGCGCAAGGAGGGCAAGCACCTCTATTGCCGTCTCAGCGACGACACCGTCGTCGACCTTCTGTCGACGCTCCGCGTCGTCGCCGAGCACCACGTGGCCGAGGTGGAAAAGGTCGTCGCCAGTTACTTCCGCGCCCGCGACAGCATGGAGCCCGTCTCCCAGAGGGACCTGGTCGAGC
>JAJFIG010000332.1 GCA_021775195.1 Rhodospirillales bacterium
CCGCTTACTGGGTCGGCGCCATGCCCGCCGTGTTCGTCTTTCTTTGGAGCACCGGCTGGCTCGGCGCCAAGTACGGCCTGCCGTTCGCCGAACCGTTCACCTATCTCGCCTATCGTTTCTCCCTTGCCGCCGTCCTCCTGGCCCTGTTCGCCTTTGCCACCGGCGCCCCCCGGCCACGGGACGGACGCCAGTTCGCCGATGCCATGGTGGTCGGCATCCTGCTTCATGGGGTTTACCTGGGCGGCGTCTTCTGGTCGGTGGCGCAGGGCTTCCCGGTCGGCATTTCAGCCCTCATCAACGGGCTGCAGCCGGTGCTGACGGCGATGCTCGCCATCCCCTACCTGGGGGAACGGCTGAGCGTCAGGCAGTGGGTCGGCATCGTGCTCGGATTCTCCGGCGTCATCCTGGTCGTCTGGCACAAGATCGGGCCCCTCGAGGGGCAGATGGCGGGCGTCGCCGCCAATGTCGTCGGCATGGCCGGAATCACCCTGGCGACGCTCTATCAGAAGCGCCACGGCGGTGTCGCCGATTTGCGAACCGGCGCCGCCATCCAGCTCGGCTCGGCGGCACTGGTCATGTGGGTCCTGGCCATCGGCCTGGAAACCCTCGATGTCGCCTGGACGGGCCAGTTCATCGGCGCCCTCGGGTGGATGGTGCTGGTCAATTCGATGGGCGCCTTCTCGCTTCTTTACGTGCTGATCCGGCGTGGCGCGGCGTCGAAAGTGGCGAGCCTGTTCTACCTGGTGCCGCCGGTGGTGGCGCTGGAAGCCTGGCTGCTTTTCGGCGAGACCCTGGGACCGGCGGCCATCGCCGGCATGGCGATGACGGTGCTCGGGGTTGCCCTGGTAACGCGGGAAACGCGGCCCGGCGCGGTCGCTTCGGCGGAGTCCCCTGGCCAGGATCGTTGATTCCCGACGCCCGGACCGGCGCCCAGGAGGCGAATTGTCTTGACTTTCCGGCCCCTAGGCCCCTTATTGCGGCCAACGACACTCCCTTCAAGATCGAATATCGATCGCTCGCCGGCCCGGCAAGTCCGTGTGCACGGCCTCCTTTCTCTTCGACATATGTGGGCGTTTCGTTAGACCGGCCTCTGCCATGGGCACGCCCGGTCGACAATGCTTGCGTCGTGCTTGCACGCCCGCCGTCCCCCAATGGGGGCGGAGGGTTACTTACGAATTGAACAAGAAAGACAAAACAACACATGACTGAATTTTCGGGCCTCAAATTGGCCCAGCCTATCCTTCGCGCCATCGCTGACGAAGGCTACACAACTCCCACTCCCATCCAGGGCAAGTCGATCCCGCCGCTGCTCAAGGGCCGCGACCTTCTGGGCGTCGCCCAGACCGGCACCGGCAAGACGGCGGCCTTCGCCCTGCCCCTGCTGCACCGCCTGGCGGAAAACGCCGGCAAACCCTTTAGCCGCCAGCCCCGCGCGCTGATCCTTGCCCCGACCCGCGAACTGGCGGCCCAGATCGGCGACAGCCTGAGGAGCTACGGCCGCCATCTGCGCCTGCGCTCGGCCGTTGTCTTCGGCGGCACCTCCAGCCGTCCCCAGATCCGGGCCCTGGCCCAGGGCGTCCACGTGCTGGTCGCGACCCCGGGAAGGCTCCTCGACCTGATGAACCAGCGCCACCTGCGCCTCGACGCGGTCGAGGTCTTCATCCTCGACGAGGCTGACCGCATGCTCGACATGGGCTTCATCCGCGACGTCAGGAAGATCGCCGCCGCCCTGTCCCAGCGCCGCCAGACGGTGCTGTTCTCGGCCACCATGCCGAAATCGGTGCAGAGCCTGGCCGATGGTCTGCTGCGTGATCCGGTGCGGGTCGAGGCCGCGCCGGCGGCAACCACCGTCGAAAAAGTGGATCAGCGAGTCCTGTTCGTGGCCAAGGACAAGAAACGGGCCCTGCTCAGCAAACTGCTGGCCGACAAGGATCTCGAGCGGGTGCTCATCTTCACCCGCACCAAGCATGGCGCCGACCGGGTTGCCAAGCACCTGCACAACTGCGGCATCCGGTCCGACGCCATCCACGGCAACAAGGCCCAGAATGCCCGGCAGCGGGCCCTCAGGGGATTCCGTTCCGGGCACATCCGGGCCCTGGTGGCGACCGACATCGCGGCCCGAGGCATCGACGTCGAGGGCGTGACCCACGTCATCAACTTCGAACTGCCCAACGAACCGGAAAGCTACGTTCACCGCATCGGACGGACGGCGCGGGCCGGGGCGACGGGCATCGCCATCTCGTTCTGTGATCACGACGAGCGTGCCTACCTGCGCGATATCGAGAAGACCATCCGCCAGCAGGTGCCGGTGATCGAGGACCACCCCTACCACGTGGCCGAGATCGCCCATTACCGCGGCACGGCCAAGGGCCGCCCGCAGCGGAACAAGCGTCCGAGCCAGGGCAAGGGCCCGAGCCAGGGCAAGGGCCAGCGCCGCCGCAATTCCCGGCGTCCGAGGCGGACGGCGGGCCTGGCGGCATAGCCGCCTAGGCCGGGCGGCGGCCGGGGATGGGGTCTCCTCAAGGACACCTTCTTTTTTCGCTCCGCCGCCAATACCCTTTATGATAGGACCGCCTGAGGACAACAGGGGGCGGGGTTGATGCGCGACGACATCGACGTTCTGGTGCACGAGGTCGGGCCCAGGGACGGGCTGCAGAGCATCGGGACGATCTTTCCCACCGGAGCCAAGCTGGAGTGGATCCGGGCCGAGGCGGCGGCGGGCGTGCCGCAGATCCAGGTGGGATCGTTCGTGCCGCCGAAGCTGCTGCCGCAACTTGCCGACAGCGCCGAAGTGGTGCGGGAAACCAAGGACATCCCGGGCCTGACGGTGACCGCCCTGGTACCCAACCTGAAGGGGGCCGAGAACGGCATGGCCGCCGGGGCGCACCAGCTGAGCATGGTGCTCTCGGTCTCCGAGGCCCACAACCAGTCCAACGTGCGGCGCAGCGTCGCCGAGTCGGTGGACGACTTGGGGCACATCGTCGAATACCGGGACGCCCACCCGGAATACGCCGACACGGTGATCTCGGGCGGAATGGCGACGGCCTTCGGTTGCACCATCGCCGGCGCCGTGCCGGCCAGGGACGTGCTCGGGGTGGCCGAGGAGCTGGTCGCCCGGGGCGCCGAGCGCCTGGGGGTCGCCGACACTGTCGGCTACGCCAACCCGCGCCAGGTGAAGGCGCTGTTCGAGGACCTGATGCGGACCGTGGGGGGCGAGGTCGCCATCGGCGCCCATTTCCACGACACCCGGGGCCTGGGACTGGCCAACGTGGTGGCGGCGCTGGAGGCCGGGGTGCGCGAGTTCGACGCCTGCCTGGGCGGGCTCGGGGGCTGCCCCTACGCGCCGGGGGCCACCGGCAACATCGTCACCGAGGACCTGGTGTTCATGCTCGAGGCCATGGGCATGCGCACCGGGGTCGACCTCGACGCCCTGATGGCGGCGCGGAAAATCATGGCCCGGCACCTCAGGGACGAACCCACCCACGGGGCCTTCGTCAGGGCCGGGGTG
>JAJFIG010000333.1 GCA_021775195.1 Rhodospirillales bacterium
ACTGCGAATTGACGGCGCCCGTGACCGTGACTACCTTGTTTAGTGATCATGACATTGAAAGCCTTGTTACCGCGCGTTTTTTACCTGGTTGCCGCGTTTGTGTTTTTTGCCGCGTTGTTTCTAAAGCCGGCAGAATCCGAAGCGCAGGGGCTTTCGCTCATTCGTGACGCCGAGATTGAAAATACCATCCGGGCTTACGCCGCGCCACTATTCCAAGCGGCCGGCCTCGATCCGACAGCGGTACGCATTTTTCTGGTCAATGATCGGAGCTTAAATGCCTTCGTCGCCGGGGGCCAGAAACTGTTCATCAACACCGGATTGCTGATGCGCGCCACCAACGCCGGGCAGGTGATCGGGGTAATCGCCCACGAAACCGGCCACATCGCCGGCGGCCACCTGTCACGCACCCAGGAAGCGCTGGAAAAGAGCACCGCCCAGTCCATCATTTCGTTCCTTCTCGGCACAGCGGCGGCAGTCGCCAGCGGGCGGCCCGACGTCGGTGGTGCCATCATCGCCGGAGGTCAGAGCGTCGGCCTGCGCTCGTTCCTCCAGTACAGCCGCACCCAAGAGTCCGCTGCCGATCAGGCGGGACTCAGGCTGCTGGACGCAACCGGCCAGTCCTCCCAGGGAATCCTGGAGTTCCTGGATACCCTGCTCGGCCAGGAGCAACTGAGCCGCGCCCGGCAGGACCCTTACCTGCAAACCCACCCGCTGTCACTTGTTCGTATTGATGCCATCCGTGCCCATCTTGCCCGCTCGCCACACGCCAACAAGCCGTCGTCGCCCGAATTCAAGAGAATGCACCAGCGCATGCGGGCCAAGCTGTTCGCGTTTCTCGAATCCGTTCCCACGACCCTGCGCCGCTACCCGGAAAGGGACACCAGCCTCGAAACCCGCTACGCCCGCGCCATCGCCTACTTGCGCAAGCCCGACCTGGAAAAGGCGCTGTCACTGATCAACGGGCTTCTCGCCGATTACCCGGACGACCCCTATTTCCACGAGTTGAAGGGGCAGATGCTTTTCGAGCACGGCCACGCGGCAAGGGCCCTTGTCGCCTATGAAAATGCGGTTCAGCTATTGCCTCGGTCTCCCCTTATCCGCAGTCAGTACGCCCAGATTCAATTGGAATTGAACGATCCGGCGCTGCTCGACCCGGCGATCATGAATCTTCGTGCCGCACTTCAGTACGACACCCGAATGCCGTTCACCTGGCGCCAACTGGCCATCGCCTACGGCCGCAAGGGGGACATGGGGCAGAGTTCCCTGGCTCTGGCCGAGGAGGCGTTACTCAGGGGCAAGAAAGCCGACGCTCGCTACCACGCAGGCCGTGCCGAGCGACTAATGCCCCGCGGCTCCATCGGCTGGCTCAAGTCCCAGGATATCCTGCAGGCGGCGCGCAAGAAGAAATAGCCGCCGCCGGCGTTTCCTGACCATGTACCCGGTGTTTTCGATGATTTCACAGTCCAGGCCCTCGACGGTGACGGCATTGCGGGTGGCCGCGGCACTCCTGGTGCTCGCCACCGCCACCGCCTGCGCCGGGTCCGGTGCCGATACCGAAGCCCAGCGCACACTGGCTGTCCTTGGTGCCGGGGACGGCGCCTGGATCGTCGAAGGTGCCGACGCCCTCGACGATAGTCTCGTCTCACCGGTCAACAAGGACGGCGTCCCGGCCCTGCGTATCGTCAACGGTGAGGACGCCTTCGCCCTGCTCCGGCCGACCCGGACCCTACTCATGGTGACGCCCTATCTCAGTTGGGCCTGGAACGTCGACGCCCAGGGTCCGGGCAGGCATCCCGTCCGCCTGATGGTCGGTTTCAGTGGTGGCCGTCCGCCACCGCCGGCCCGCAAGGGCCGACGCAGGCCGCCGCAGGAATGGATGGAGATTCCGTTGCCTCCCCATGACCGAGTCCTGTCCGTTACCTGGGGCGACTCCGCCCTGCAGCGGGGAAGCCTGACCCTTGGCCACGGCGAGCCCGGCGACATCCCCATCTACACCGTTCGCGGCGGGCGCGAGAACGCCCGCTCCTGGTGGCTGGAAACCGTCGATCTTTCCGAACTTTACGCCCGGGCCTGGCCCGGCGACGACCTGTCCCTGACCCATGTGACCTTCGTCGGCGTCGCCGCCACGGCGATGCCGCCGAAGGCCGCGGCCCATGTCTCGGGTATCGTTCTTTCCCGTTGAGGGCCGGCTCAAGCGGCCTGCCTGCCGGACGTGACAAGCGTATCCAGGCCGCCGCTGGCCTCCAGGTTGACGATATCGTCGTGACCACCGATCAGGCGGCCGTCGAAGAATATCTCGGGGACGGTGCGGCGTCCGGAGCGGTCGAACATTTCCCGTTCGCGGGCGCCGTCGGTGGTGACGTCAATTTCCTCGAAGGGTAGTCCCCTGGCCCGCAACAAGGCTTTGGCCTTGTGGCAATAGGGACACCAGCTCTTGGTGTAGATTTCAATGTCGGGCATAGCTTTCTCCTTTCACTGTCTAAGAGTTTCGGTTTCGTCCAGGAACGGATAGTCGGTGTAACCCCGTTCGTCGCCGCCGTAGAAGGTGGCCTGGTCCGGGGTATTGAGTGGTGCCTTGCCGGCGAAGCGTTCCACCAGGTCCGGATTGGCGATGAACGGGGCACCGAAGGCGACCAGGTCGGCCGCGCCCGAAGCCACGGCCGCCGCCGCCCGTTCATTGTCATAGCCGCCGTTGGCCATGTAGGTGCCGCCGAACGCGGATCGCATTTCGTCCGCGTCGAAAGCCGGAGCGGAAGCCGACCCGACCATGTCGGTCTCGACCACGTGCAGGTAGGCAAGTCCGAGGTCCTTCAGGCGACCGGCGACATACGGGAAAGTGACCCGGGGCCTTGAATCCCACATGCTGTTGAAGGTATTGATCGGCGAAAGTCTGACCCCCACCCCCTCGGCGCCCCAGACTCCGGCCACAGCCTCGGTTACTTCGAGCAGCAGGCGGACACGGTTCTCCAGCGAGCCGCCGTAGGCGTCGCTACGCCGGTTGCTGTGATCGCGCAAAAACTGGTCCAGCAGGTAGCCGTTGGCGGCGTGGACCTCGACCCCGTCGAAACCGGCCTCGTGCGCGTTCGCCGCGGCGGCCCGGAACTGTTCGATCACACCTGGGATCTCATCGGTCTCTAGGGCCCGGGGCGTAACGAAGGGCCGAAGGCCGTCCTCGGTAAAGGTTTCGCCCTCCGGGCGGATGGCCGACGGCGCCACGGGCAGGGCTCCGCCCGGCTGCAGGGACGGGTGCGAGATGCGCCCCACGTGCCAGAGCTGCAGGAATATCCGCCCGCCGCGGCCATGCACCGCGTCGGTGACCCGGCGCCAGCCGGCCACCTGTTCGTCGCTGTGGATGCCCGGCGTTCCCGGATACCCCACCCCCTGGGGCGAGACCTGGGTCGCCTCGGTGATGATCAGGCCCGCCGAGGCCCGCTGGGCGTAGTACTCCACGTTCATGGTCCGGGGCACGTTTCCCGGGCCGGCGCGGTTGCGTGTCAGGGGAGCCATAACGATGCGGTTCTCGATCCCCAGAGGACCGAGCCGCAACGGCGTGAACAGGCTGGTTCCGGGCGTCGCCGGATTGGTGATCTGTACTTCTGTCGTTGTCATCATCGTCTTTCGTCCTTTCCGTTAACGGTCGCCACATAGAGACCAATCGGTCCAAAAATCATAAATAAACACCCATCCCAGGCATGACACCGGCTCAGCGCCAGGTCCTCGGCAATACGCCGATCACCTGCACTCCCGGGTTTCGCCTCAGACCCAGGATCCGGGCAACTCCGAAAAGAAAGTCTCTGGCATTTCGCATGGTTCCTCCTCCTTGGTTTGAATTGTTTCCACTGGCCGCGTTGGCGGGTTCAGAACGGCAGCTCACCGAGTACCGGTGACAACACGGCGAAGGCTCCCCAGATGAAACCGGCGAACACGACCCAGACGCCGACGCTGGCGCCCGGTGAAATCGGATCTCCACCCGAACCGGCGGTCTCACCCGGGACGGCACCATGAGAGTCCCGACGAGGCGGACAGAGGATGGGTGCGAACAGTTTCTCCCTGGGTGCCGCTGCTGATCCGTTATCGTATTGATTGGCCTTCATCTTTCGTCTCCTTCCCGTGATTATTAAGGACTGTTCAGTCCACAATTTACCAAAAAAAATCAGTCGAGGGCCGACATCACCACCCGTGCCACGTCCTCAAGGGTCGCCCGGTCCGGATTGGCCTTGCCCAAGACCTGGAGGCCGTTGGCGCTGCTGATCAGGTAGCGTGCCAGGGACCGGGGGTCATGATCCGATGAAATTTCGCCAGCCTGCTGGCCGCGCCGGACAGCCTGATAATAGGCGGCCTCGATCCGTGCCAGGCTGCGCGCCACGCGGGCCTCGACGTCGCCGTCATGGGGCGAGGCCTCGACCGCGCAATTGCCGAGAAAACAGCCCTTGCGCCCGCCTTCGACCAGCATGTCGTCGATCAGCGCCGCGAACACCCCGGCAATGGCCGGGCGGGCCGGCCCCTCACCTTCAAGGGCATCGACCAGACGCCCGACCGAGGTCCGGTCGTAGTACTCGATCGCCGTCAGGAACAGGTCGTGCTTGCTGGCGAAGGTCTCATAGAAGCTGCTCTTGCTGATCCCCATGGCGCCGAT
>JAJFIG010000334.1 GCA_021775195.1 Rhodospirillales bacterium
CCTCTATCCCCTGGGCGGTTCCGAGGAGCGCCTGATGGCGGTGGTCGTCGACGAGATCGCCGCCTTACCCGAGGCCCCGCTTCATCTGCCCGCACCCCGGGACCGGCGCCTCAGGCGGATCACCGATGCCCTCCTCGCCGACCCCATCGACGCCCGGACGCTGAAGGACTGGGCCGGGGTTTCCGGCGCCAGCGTCAGGACGCTCAGCCGCCTCTTCGCCCGCGACACCGGCATGACCTTCGGCGCCTGGCGCCAGCAGCTCCGACTGCTCCGCGCCCTCGAACGCCTGGCCGACGGCCGCCCGGTGACCGAGGTCGCCCTCGATCTCGGCTACGACAGCCCCAGCGCCTTCAGCGCCATGTTCCGGCGCACCCTGGGCGTGCCGCCGAGCCGCTACTTCCGGCCCTAGAAGGAAATCTATGCCAACGATCGCATAATTGGGTATGGTCGGGATCGACAGGGGTTTGTTTGGGCAATGCCCGTTTAACCAATGATAGGGGGGGAAATCAGATGGGACGCAAGTTCGAGAACATTCTTGAGACCGTGGGCAATACGCCTGTTGTCAGGATCGGCAAGCTGGCCCCGGCCGGCATCAACCTTTTCGTCAAGATAGAGGCTTTCAATCCCTTGGGGTCGGTGAAGGATCGCCTTGCCCTGGGGGTCATCGAGGAGGCGGAAAAATCGGGAGCCTTGAAACCCGGGCAGACGGTTATCGAAGCGACCAGCGGAAACACCGGTATCGGCCTTGCCATGGTCTGCGCCCAGAAAGGCTACCCGCTGGTGGTGACCATGGCCGCCAGCTTCAGCGTCGAGCGCCGCAAGCTGATGCGTTTTCTGGGCGCCAAGGTCGTGCTGACGCCGGCGACGGCGAAGGGCACCGGCATGGTCGCCAAGGCCCAGGAGCTTACCAAGGCAAATGGCTGGTTCCTGACCCGCCAGTTCGAGAACGAAGCCAATCCGGACATGCATTCGCGTACCACGGCCCGGGAGATCATCGATGATTTCGAAGGCGAAAAGCTCGACTACTGGGTCACGGGATTCGGCACCGGCGGCACCTTGAAAGGCGTCGCGCGGGTTCTGGCAAAGGAAAAACCGGAAACCAAAATCGTTGTCTGCGAGCCCGAGGACGCGCCAATGCTGAGCAGCGGCACCGCCCAAGACCGGAACCCCGACCACACGCCGGCGGTGAGCCATCCATCGTTCAAGCCCCATCCCTTGCAGGGCTGGACCCCGGATTTCATCCCCAAGCTGACCAGCGATGCCGTCGAGACGGGCGTGATCGAGCGCATCCTGACGATCTCCGGCGCCGAGGCCATGCACTGGAGCCAGCAACTGGCGAAGAAAGAAGGCATCTTCGTCGGCGTCAGCGCCGGCGGCACGTTCGCCGGCGCGCTCAAGGTCTGCGAGGATGCACCGCAGGGCTCGACGGTTCTGTGCATGTTGCCCGACACCGGCGAGCGCTATCTGAGCACGCCGCTCTTCGGCGATATCCCGGCCGACATGACCGAGGAAGAGGAGGAAATTTCACGCTCGACGCCGGGCTTCCATCTCGAGCCGGCGCCGTAAGGAAACTGGACCAGGACGTAAAGCGGCGGTCCTCGGGCCACCGTATTCTTGTCCAAACACCCGATCCGGCGGGCCCTGAACGACGGTTCCAGGCCGGGGACAGACGATCTTTCCGGCGAGTTCATGCTATACCTTTCGTGACATCGTGAGGAACTTGTTGGCTTCCTGATTTCGTACCAGGGGACGTGGGTCGCCATGAAAGAAAACCGAATGAAATCGATGCTGCGCGCCGGTGAGCCGGCGCTCGGCTGCTCGATAATGGTGCCATCGCCGCAAATGGTGGAGATGGCCGCCCATGCGGGATTCGATTGGGTGCTCATCGACATGGAACACGGGACCATCGGTTTGGAAAGCGCCGAGCTGATGATCATGGCGGCCGATGCCAGCGGCATAACGCCCATCGCCCGGCCGCCAAGCAACGCCAAGGCCCATATCTCCTCGGTCATGGATCGCGGCGCCATGGGGGTTCAGGTTCCCCACGTCAACAGCGCCCGGGATGCCGAAGCCGCCGACTCGGCGGTCAAGTTCGGCCCCGGCGACAATCGCGGCCTCGCCGCCGGAACCCGCCCCGACAGCTACGGCCTGTCACGGTCCATGGATGAATTTGTCCAGGCAAGCAACGACCAGACCCTCGTCTGCGTCCAGCTCGAGCACGCCGCGGCAATCGAAAACGCCGATGAGATATTGGCGGTGGACGGTGTCGACGTCTTCTTCATCGGCCCGTCGGATTTGTCCCAGTCCATGGGGCATCCGGGCAATCCGAAAGCCGAACCGGTGAAGACCGCCATCGAGGTTACGCTCAAGAAGATCGTCGACGCCGGCAAGACACCCGGCATGCCGGCGACCGCCGACAACCTCGAAACCGTGCTCGCCTCGGGTCCGCGGTATATCTACACCCACCTGCCCAAGATCGTCGGCATCGGCGCCTCGGCGTTCCTGAAGCAGGGTAAGCGCTAGCGCGCATTTACAGAAACCGGTTTAAACGGCGTCTGGCAGGGGTGTGGCGCGCCGGTCATCCAGTGCTCACCGGCGCCGTCCGTTGTCAGGCGCGAAACCATGGAGGCCGTCGTGGCGAAAGCCCCGTGCATGCAAATGCCGCTATCATGGTGCGACAGAATATTCATCATCGTCTCCGCCGTGATTTGGCCTATGTGCTCGGCCATGAGACGTTGGCCCCAGGATTCGCGGGACACCGGGTCCAGCTGAACGGGGGCGGCGCTGAAATGGGCGGCGAAGTCCAGATCGTGTCCCCCAAGACCTTTTGAGGACATTTCGTATTCGGTTCGGATGGACAGACTGTTCGAGATGTTACGTGTCCCCGAGATCACACGCTCCGCCGCCCACTCCCGATCCGCCGTCTCCACAACCCAGGCTTCCCGGGCATCGGCCAGGAGAAACGAGTTGTGATAGGCGAACGAGGGGTCGTCCTCGCCGCATGCACCCCCCTGGCCATACTTCTCCAGCAGCCCGGTGATGACTTCCACGCCCTCGGGGGCCGAGCGGCAGCGCTCAAGGCCGAGGCGCACCAGGTCCATACCGAGGAGCGCGGGCGGCCCCAGCGGCGCCTGGGTCCAGACGGCCTCGTTGCCGATGACCGTGCCATATTCGTTAGCACCCATTTCCGCGCCCCACATCCAGTCCGGCTGGGACAGGAGGACCGCGGCCGTGGTTTTTACCTGCGGAATATCAATATAGGTGCAACGGAGTGTAGCGGCGGCCGGATGGGATTGGCGGGCGTAGCGGCGGATGCTTTGAGCCTCGCCGGCAGGACGGTCACTGTTCTTGGCAAAAATGACCGAGCCGTCCGCGGTAGCGGAGGCCAGGGCGACGAAGGTATCGCACATGGGCAAGGGTTCCTTCGGGGCATCGAGAACGGCAGGATATCACGTTCCGCACCGCCGCCCCATCAGGACGAAACACATACCCGTTTTCGAGTCGCCCTTCTCAACGGGAACTGATTTTCGGTTCACCTTTCGTGGATAGGGATGTCCGCTTTCGGGAATAAAGCGTACCTAAATCATTAGGTGGAAATGAGCCCGCTTTTAGCCATGAACAGACTCTTCCGCCCGTGACGCCCACTTCCGCTTTCCGACCAAAGAGACCTTTGAGCCGAGGAACGAAAGGCTTGCGGCCATCCCAGTTCCACGGTTCGCGCCCCAATAGACACTCCCATCAGAAACATCTAAAATTCTACTCCCACGCGTGAGGGAGGCAGTCGATGCTCGATGAAGGGGAAAATCGAACGATTGGAGAACCCATCGATGCGGCGTTAACCGGGCGGATCGGGACCGTGGTTCTGATTCTAATTGCGATCCTTATCGGCGTGTCAATTCCAGGCTACCTGCTCGAGTGGAAATGGACCGGACTGCCTGGAACGATTGACAACGGGCCGAAAACGCTATGGCATTGGCTCGACTTGCTGATCGTTCCGATGGTCCTCGCGGGTGGCGCGTTCTGGTTTAAAAAGATCGAAGAGGACACGAGACGGGCACGGGAGAAGAAGGAAAAGGACGCCGCAGAAAGTCGCCGTCAAGAGGGCCAGGAAATCGAATTGGCACGTCGTGAAGCGGAGGCGAGTACTGCGACGAACGTTGAGGAACAACGTGCGCAAGAGGCTGCGCTTGAAACCTATTTCGACCGCCTGTCGGAATTGTTGCTTGACAGAGACGACCCGTTGCTCGCTTCCAACGCCGGCTCAGCCTGCCAAGAAATGGCATTTGTCCGCACCGTCACGGCGCTACGCCGGCTGGACCGAAATCGACAGAACCTCGTGTTCGAATTTCTGCGCCATGCTCGGTTACTCGGCCTCAAAAGGGAGCGGATAATCACAAACGATGCTGGCAATTCAACGACGGAAGTCGTTAGGGACCCGGTTTCGATTCTTGAAAGGCGAAACGTGCAGGATATCGACCTGTGCGGAACGAACTTGAGTGGGGCGAACCTGCGTGGGACGGACCTACGCAAGGCGAAACTGATCGGCGCGGACCTGAGCAATGCGATCCTGCATAAGGCGTTCTTTATCTCGACAATAATGAGTGAGGCAAAGTTTCGAAATTCAGACATGAGGGAGGCGAGAATTGTTGGAGAGCGCGCGCCGTGGGGGCCAAATTCGAAACAGTCGGTGGGGGACCGGAAGGACGGGTGGTTTGATGAAACGTGGGGGGCGGTGGAACTGCGGCATGCGGATCTGAGCGGCGCGGACCTGAGGGACGCAACCATAGAAAACGCCACTTTACCTGACGTGGATCTGCGGGGCGCGAACCTGAGGGGAGCGCGTATGGATAGATTGACTCTGCGAAAAACGAACCTGAGCGGAGCGGATCTGAGCGGCGTGGACCTGAGCGGCACGTGGATGGAAGGGGCGAACCTTTCCGGTGCGAAATTGAGCGAGGCGAATCTGAGCAAGGTGAATCTGAGGGGCGGCTGCCTGAGAGGGGCGGATCTGCGTGAGGCAGACCTGTCGGAGGCAGATCTGGGACCCTCTAAAATGCTAGGCCAGCACGAGCTACCTGTGGCGGACCTGCGAGAGGTAAGGAACTTGACCTGCGCTCAATTGAAGCAAGCGAAGAACTGGGAAGAAGCATATCGTGATGAAGAATTGAGGTGTGGCGCGGACATACCGACGCCGCATTAAGCGAAGTACCCGCTGGTCGCATTCGAAAACGCGGCTAGTCCGAGCTAAAATACTAAGAGGCAATCCTTGTTCGCTGATACGGGCTTCAAGTTCACCCGATCCATCGAAACGGGCTCCACACTCACGCTTGTCGAAGGAGAAGGCGTCTGAGTGCCGCGAGTGGCAGGCGAATTCGCGCACTCGTTGATCTCGCGTTCGGACCGAGAATTATGTTCCGCGGCCGAGAGTGGGTGTTCGGTCATTCTGCGAGTTGTTCCGCTTTGGCCTGATAGCAGACGTTAGCGGCGCCGACGCCGAGGTCTGCTCCGGGTCAACTTTAGACGAACAACGGCCCCATCGAGCACGTCCGCTTTGCGCCACTTAACGGAAGTCCACTCTTCGAATGTCCGGAGCTGGGGTCTAAACGGACGAAATTCGGGGCCGGCTTCTACGGGTAAAGATAGCCATTAACAGTCATTGCGGTTTAGTCGAGGAACGACGGATCCCTTTGAGCCTCAACCACGCGGAAGACCGAGGCGTAATGGAATGGCGGCAGTTCAACAACCCGCTCTAGCGTGAAGTCCACCGGTTCCACGATCGACCGCACATCGTCCGGCGACATGCGCATCTCGGTCTTTGGCCCTCTTGGCTTGCCCAGGACGACCGTACGCTCGCGAGGCAGCGGGTGCCAGTTGACAATGGCAAACTGGCCGCTGGGATTGAGCGCCGCCGCTACGGCACGCGCCATCGCCGTTTTGTCGGGCACGCCGTGGAAGGTGTTGGCGATCAGCACATAGTCCACCTTCCCCGGCAGCAGCTCTGGCAGATCGCGGGCATCAGCGCAGATCAGGTCCAGCACGGTGGCTCCGGCGCGCTCAACTTCCGCGCGGGTCCGCTCAAGCATGACAGGGTCAATATCCACCCCGTACACCTTGCCTTCGACGATCCGCGCCAGGGGTGCCGTGAAATAGCCATCGCCACAACACAGGTCCACGACCGCCAAACCCGGCGCCACGCCAAGCGAACGCATTACACCCTCGGGATCCGGCCACAGGGCCGCCCACCAATCGCGATCCGGCATGCCTGTCGCAGTGAAGAAGCCGTGTTTAACCATGTACCTTAGAGTACACCCGGACGGGCTCATGAACCAGGAAAGGAGGCTTCTCTCGCCGCTTTCACAACATGTGGCTCGTCCAAAACGGGGCGCTCATGCACCACGCTACAACGAACACTGAATGGCAGCTTCGGGTCAGGAACAGGCGTCCACTGCATCGAAGATTTTGGTCCGCTCTGAGGGGTAGAGCGGACATTATCGCCTGGAATGCCTGTTGTTCACCCGGAAGCGGTCGTCGAGGCGGCCCGATAGGCCTTCAGCGCCGCCAGGGTGCCGGCGGAGAAGGGCGCCGTGCGGACTTCCGCCGGGGGCAGGTCGAGGGCCGCCGGCACGGTCCAGATGTTCGCTGCTTCCAGCAGCGGTGATTTGTGTCCCGGCGCCTTGTAGCCGGTGGCGAAGTCCTGGAAGGTCCGTCCCAGGGCCAGCATCACTCCCAGCATGTCGAAGAACATCGCCCCGGCGAGGGCGTCCTGTTCGTCGTCGGGGCGGCGACGGACCTCGTTGAGCAGCGACACGAACCCGGCACAGAGGTGGGCCACGGGCCGGTAGCGGGCCCATATCCGCCGCAGTTCCTTGAGGTCCGGCGGCTTCGCCGGCCCCTCGGAGAACCGTTCCAGCAGGCTCAAAGCCTTGGCGACGCTGGGGCCGCCGGGCAGGTTGGCGTGGTAAAGGGCCATGGTGCGGACCAGGTAGATCACCGAACCGGCGATGTACCAGTGCGACGAATGCCCGGCCATGAGATCGAGGACCGCGGTGATCCCCTTGGCGTCGGCCTCGGGCCCCGTGGCGCCCAGCGGTGGCAGCGCCTCCGACCCGACGGTGGTCCAGTGCCCGGCGCGGGCATCGGCATCGTCCGGCCATGCCATGACCGCGGCCAGGCGGAGCGCCGCCGTGGCCCGCTGGGCTGACGGTTCCAGCGCCTGCCTCAGGTCGAGGCCGGAAAGGTCCCCTAGGTCGAGGGCGGCCATGGGCGCCTGAAAGATTTACGGGCTAGCAACTGGCGCAATCCTCGACCGGCAGGCCGCGGCGCAGCCACCCGGGTCCATAGTCGCTGCCCAGCATGCCTTCCTTGATATTGAGCAGATGGGTGAAGCCGGCCTTCTCGAGGGCCCGGAAGGCCATGGTCGAGCGGTTGCCGCGGGCGCAGATCAGGGCCACCGGCTTTTCCAGGTCGCCGCCCACCGTCGATTTCATCTCCTCGACGAAGGCCGCGATCCCGCCGGGATTATGGATGGTCACCGGACGCGACCCTTTGGGCACCCCGGTCTGGCGCCATTCCTGGGGCGAGCGCACGTCGACCACCGTCAGGTCGCCGGACCCGGCCCGCTTGGCCGCCTCGTCGGCGGCGATGATCGGCGACCCGCCGGCCAACCCCGTCCCAATCCCGAGGGCCAGGACCGCGCCGGCCGCCGCCATACCGCCCATGAGGGCGCGGCGCGATACCGGGAATCCATGCGCGGCCTCGATTGCCGCCTGCCTGGTGATCATGATCATTGTCTCCCGACCTGTTGAACCTTTCGGGCCGCCATGGGTCCCGCCCATGGAGATAAGGTCTCCACCCTCCGGTTGAAAGGGAAAAATTCGCCGCAGTCTTGGTTTATTCCTTCGCCCGGACCGTGACCCGGCTGGTCACCGATGAGACGTTCTTGATGCCGCGGACGATGGCGATGGCCTTTTTCAGTTCGGGCTTCGACAGCGCCCGACCGAACAGGAACACCCGGCCGCCCACGGCGCGCCAGCGGAAGTTGGTGACGTTCACCCCCTTGCCCTCGAGCAGCAGGGCGTTGATCTTCTTCTCGATCACCGTGTCGTCGACGAAGTTCTCCACCGTGCCCTTTTCCTTCTCCGTCTTGGGCGGGATGATGATGATCTCGTTGTGGACCTTTTTCACTCCGTCGATGGCGGCGGTGAGGGTGCCCGCCTGTTTCTTCTGCGCCGCGGTCTCGACGGTGCCGGTCAGCATCACGTCCTGCTCGTAGACGTCGGAGCTGATGGAAGCGACGTCGGTGCCCATCTTGTCGACGACGTTGGCGGTGATGGCGGCCTTGATCTCCAGGTCCTTGGCGATGTCCCCGGAACTGCGGTCCTCGGCCACCGCCTCCACCGCCGAGGTGATGGCGCCGATGGGATTGGGTATGTCGAAGGCCGCCGCCGGCGCCGCCGGGAAGAAGGCGACGAGGGAAAACAACAGAACGGTCGTGCGCACGGGGGCGGTCCTCCACTGTGGTTGCCGGATGCCGGTATCGCCTATCAGTTTAATAGGTCCGGCCTCCGGCACCAAGGGCGCGACCGCCCGGCCTCCGGCGGCACCGGTTGCTGTCAGTGCTCCTCGATCCCCAGTTCCTCAAGCGAATCGTCGTCCTCGCCGGAACCGCCGCCGGACGCCCCCTTCAGGCGCCGGCGCTGGCGCCGCGCGTAATCCTCGAGGGCGTCGAGCACAGCCTCGTCCAGGGGACCGCTGAGCAGCACCCTGAGGGTGCGGCCCGGCCCGATTTCGTCGCTGAAGACGACGCGTTCCGTATCCATGTCGGTATTCTCCTCGCCGGTCGCGCCGTCCGCCGGAGCCCCATCGCTGTTCGCCCGGGGTCCTAGGCCATGCCGTCGGCGGTGATCATCGTCTCTTCGTCGTAGGCCGGCATGGTCGTGAACCGGCCGAAGCCCTGTTTCGTATACCACAGGCTGAAGCCCAGAATGACATAGGTATCCGATGCCTCGATCACGTCGACGAAGTCGTAGACGCCCTGGGTATAATAGATGGATTCGAAGGTGATCCCCAGGTCCTCGGCCTTGGCGCGGCAGGCCTCGACGCGTTCCTTCTGGCACCCGATCGACTCCGGCGCCAGTGTTCCAACCAGTACGTATTTCATGACGTCACCTCATGATTTCGCGGTTGGGAATACCCCGATTATACCACGGAAGGGACCGGCCGGCCCCCGTCATCGCCGGCGCAGCTCACGAAAAATTGTCCGACGGACAGACCGTTGTCACAAAGCGGCAACTATGGTGTGGAAGAAAATATTAAGAACATTAGTTGAAAGATAACCCCGTCATGGACGTCGGCGACGAATTCGAGATCAACAAGACCGTTTACGAATGGTCGGTCCGCGCCTTCGGGCTGCTGGAGAAGCGGCTCGGCGTCAACATCATGCTGCACCACGAGGAAGGGCAGCTGGAAGCCGGACAGATATTCCTCTTCAACCATTTCGCCCGCTTCGAGACCATCATTCCCCATTACCTGATCTACAAGCACACCGGCGTGTTTTGCCGCTCGGTGGCATCCCCCGAGCTGTTCACCGGCAACGATGCGCTCGGCACCTACCTACGCAACGTCGGCGCCATGCCGACCAAGCACCCGGGGCTCCTGCCGTTCCTTGCCGCGGAACTGTTGCGCGGGCGCAAGGTCATCGTCTTTCCCGAGGGCGGCATGGTCAAGGACCGCCGGGTTGTCGACGGCGACGGCGGCTACAGCGTTTTCTCGCGCAGCGTCCTCAAACGGCGCAAGCACCACCGGGGCGCCGCCGTCATCGCCATGACCCTGGAAGTCCTCAAGGCCCGGATCCTGTCCCTCGAACGGGCCGGCGACGCCGAACGCCTGGAACGCTGGATGGGCGCCCTCGGCCTCCCGTCCGTAGACGCCCTTCTCGAAGCGGCGCGCCAGCCGACCCTGATCGTCCCCGCAAACATCACCTTCTATCCCATCCGCATCGACGACAACATGCTGCGCAAGACGACGGACCTTTTGAGCGGCGGCATCGGCCGCCGGCTGTCGGAAGAGCTGCTGATCGAGGGCAACATCCTGTTCCGCGACACCGACATGGACATCCGCCTCGGCAACCCCATCCGTCCGCGCAAGGTCTGGCGCTGGTGGGAGCGCAAGGTCCTCAACCACGTCTTCCTGGGCATCCGCTCGTTGGAGGACCTCTTCGCCCTCAAGCACGACTCGCCGCGCTGGCATGAACGGCTGTTCGCCCTCTCCATGTCCCGCGAGACCAAGCGCGTCCGCGATTCCTACATGCACGAGATGTACGCCGCCGTGACAGTCAACCTCTGCCATTTGGCATCGAAGCTGATGCTCCATTACACCAACATGGGAGTCATGGCGTTGTCCAAGGAGGTCTTCCACAAGGCCCTCTACCTGGCGGTCAAATGCGCCCGTGACGAGCCCTCCATCCACCTGCACCGATGCCTCAAGTCCCCCGACGGCTACCGAGGCGTCATCGACGGCACCTGCCGGGGACTGGAGCAGTTCCTGTGCACGGCCGAGCGCTCCGGCCTGATCGAGCGCGACGCCCGGGGTTACCGGTTCCTCCCCAAACTTTGCGAGAAGCACGAATTCGACGAGATCCGCCTCGAGAACCCGGTCCTCGTCTACGCCAACGAGCTCGCCCCCGTCGCCGCGGCGCGGCGCGCCGTCGCCCGCGCCGTGGCCAACGCGCCGACCCTGGACGGCCGGGCCCTGGCCCGCATGCTGTTCGAGGACGAACGGGCCACCCACGCCGCCGACCGGGAAGCCTGGAACCAGCCCCGCTATGCCGAGATCAACGACCAGGAAACCGCCACCGAAAGCGGCGAGCCCTACCTGCTGCTGCCCGAGAACAGCAACGGCGTCGGTATTGTCCTGGTGCACGGTTTTCTCGCCTCGCCGGCCGAGCTTCGCGGCTTCGGCGAAAAACTGGCCGCCGCCGGCCATCCGGTCGTCGGGGTCCGCCTGAAGGGTCACGGCACATCGCCCTGGGATCTGCGCGAACGCGCCTGGGAGGACTGGCTGGAGCCGGTCCGCAGGGGCTACCGGATTCTCTCCGCCTTCGCCGACCGGCTGGCCCTGGTCGGGTTTTCCAGCGGCGGCGCCCTGGCGCTCCATTTTGCCGCCGAACGTCCCGATGGCCTTGCCGGGGTC
>JAJFIG010000335.1 GCA_021775195.1 Rhodospirillales bacterium
GGCGGCAATGCCGCCGCCGAGGAAAAGCGTGGCGATGAGAACGACAACGGTCATGGGAAGCCCGGCCAGGAACAACTGCACGCCCCAGACGGCGGCGACAACGATGGTCATGCCGACGTCGGGCTGGAGAAGCAGGAGCCCGACGACAACGACGAACAGCGCCGTGGCAATGCGATATCCGGGGAAGCGATCGTCGAAACGGCGTTCGGCCAGCATCCAGGCGGCAATCACGGCAAAGCTGGGCTTTACGAATTCCGAGGGCTGCAGCGAGAAACCGCCCCACTTGATCCAGCGGGTGGCGCCGTTGGTCGCCTCGCCACCCAGCAACACAGCCACCATGAATACAAGTGCGACCGCCATACAGACGACGGACAGGCGGCGCACTCCCCGGGACGACAGGAAGGAAGTGGCGAACATGATAACCAGGGCCAGAGGCAGGAACAGGAACTGACGGCGGGCGAAGTGGAAGGTGTCGAGGCCGAGGCGCTCGGCGACCGCCGGCGAGGCGGCCATGGTCAGGACAGCGCCGATGGCGGCGATGGCGACGACGGCAGCCAGGGTCCAGCGGTCGACGGTCCACCACCAGTGGCCCAGGAGGCTGGTGTCGGTACGGGCCAGGGTGCTCATACCACCAGATCCTCGTCGTCGTCTTCGTCACTGCTGCTATCGGGCGGCAGGGATAATTCGTCGTAAGGGTCCTCGTGCTCGCCGGGCAGGACCTCGACAAGGTCGCGGAAGGCGTCGCCACGGGCCTCGAAATTGTCGAACTGATCGAATGAGGCGCAGGCCGGGGACAGAAGCACGACGGCACCGTCGATCCCTTCGTCGGATGCCAGTGCATGGGCCTGCTCGACCGCCTTTTCGAGTTTGCCCGAGGCGGTCACGGGGACCTTGCCACCGAGGGCCGCGGCAATTGAATCGGCGGCTTCGCCAATGACGAAGGCATGCCGGATGCGCCCGAAGTGGGGCGCCAGTGCCTCGAGGCCGCCTTCCTTGGCACGACCGCCGGCAATCCAGTAAATGGCGTCGTAGCAGGCCAGGGCCTTGGCCGCGGCGTCGGCATTGGTGGCCTTGCTGTCGTTGACGTAGGTGACGCCGCCGATGCGGGTGACCAGTTCCTGGCGATGGACCAGACCCGGGTAGCTCCGGATACAGGCCATGATGGCGCGGGGATCGACCCCGGCGGCCTTGGTGGCGGCATAGGCGGCGGCTGTGTTCTGCCAGTTGTGGACTCCGGGGAGCGTCGGAACCTCCTTGAGGTCGAGCACCGGCACGGCCTGGCCGTCGCTATCGTCATAGAGCGTGCCGTCGATGACGTAGACGCCGCCGGCGATGGCCTGGCTGCCGGATATCGGGATCACCACCTGTTGGCCGGCTGCCTTGAGTTCCTGGTAAATGGCCAGGGTGGCTTCGTCGTCGACACCGACGACGGCGGTCCGGGGTGCCGTCTGGCGGTGGAAGATCTGCTTCTTGGCGGCGATGTATCCGTCCATGCCGCCGTGGCGCTCGAGATGGTCGGCGCTGATGTTGAGGAGCACGGCGACGTCGAAGGTGATGGAAAGGGTCAGCTCCAACTGGAACGACGACATCTCCAGGACATAGGTCTCCTCGACCTCCATGGGCTCCAGTTCCAGGGCCGGAACCCCCAGGTTGCCGCCAACCTCGGCCTGGCGGCCCGACACCTGCATGATGTGCCCGACCAGCGCCGTGGTCGTCGACTTGCCGTTGGTACCGGTAATCCCGATGTAGCCGGCGTCGCGCTGGGTGCGGGCCAGCAGTTCGACATCGCTGATGACCTCGCACCCGGCGTCGCGGGCCAGGGTTACCACCGGATGGGGCTGGGGATGGGTGTGGGGAATGCCAGGGCTGAGGACCAGGGAGGTCAGTTCCCGCCAGTTGCAGGAATAAAGATCGACCAGTGGGATGTTGGCTTCGCGGGCGGCGGCACGGACGTCCTCGTTGTCGTCCCAGGCCCAGACCTCGGCGTCGCCCAGAATCAGCGCCCGCGCCGCGGCGCGGCCCGAACGGCCGAGCCCGAAAACGGCAACAGGAAAACCGGCGAAGGGGAAAACCGAGATCATCGTGCCCGCCTTACCGCAGCTTCAACGTCGACAGGCCGGCCAGGGCCAGGATGGAGGCGATGATCCAGAAACGGATGACGATTGTGGCCTCGGCCCATCCCTTCTTCTCGAAGTGATGGTGCAGGGGCGCCATGCGGAAGACCCGCCGCCCGGTGAGCTTGAACGAGATCACCTGGACGATGACGGAAACGGTCTCGAGGACGAACAGGCCGCCGACGATGGCCAATACCAGCTCGTGCTTGGTGATGACACTGATCGTGCCCAGGGCGCCGCCGAGGGAGAGCGATCCGGTGTCCCCCATGAACACCTTGGCCGGCGGGGCGTTGAACCACAGGAAACCCAGGCCCCCTCCCACCAGGGCACCGCAGAAGACCGTCAGTTCGCCGCTGCCGGGAACGTAGTGGAGCTGCAGGTAGTCGGAAAATCCGGAGTGGCCCACCAGGTAGGCGATGAGAGCGAAAACGCCGGTGGCGATCATCACCGGTACGATGGCGAGGCCGTCGAGACCGTCGGTGAGGTTGACGGAGTTCGACGCCCCGACGATGACCAGGGCCGAGAAGGCGAGGAAGAACCAGCCGAGATCGAGGAGCACGGTCTTGAGGAAGGGAACCGCCAGGTTGCCGCTGAGCGGGACCGGGGCCAGACGCATGATCCAAAGGGTGGCGGCCACGGCGATGGCCGTCTGGAGGAATATTTTCACGGTCGCCGACAGGCCCTTGGGGTTGCGCTGGATAACCTTCAGGTAATCGTCGAGGAAGCCGATGGTGCCGTAGCCGATGGTGACGCCGAGGGCGGCCCAGATGTAGCCGTTGGTGAGATCCGCCCAAAGCAGGGTGGCGACGCACAGCGCCAGCAGGATCATGAAGCCCCCCATGGTCGGGGTGCCCTTCTTGGCGATGATATGACCCTCGGGGCCGTCATCGCGGATGGGCTGGCCGCCGTTCTGGCGGTCCTTGAGCAGACGTATGAGTATCGGTCCGATGACGAAACTGAGAATCAGCGCGGTGATGATGGCACCGCCGGTGCGGAAGGTGAGGTACTGGAAAACGTTGAACGCCGAGACCTGGTCGGCCAGGGGGACGAGCAAATGGAATAGCATGGACCGGCCCTTCCCTACTTGTCGTTGGCCGCCCGCTGGGGGGCTGCCTCTTCGTTGTCGAGGGCGTGCAACGCCCGTACCACCAGGCCCATGCGGCTGGCCGCAGAGCCCTTGACCGTGACCACGTCCCCGGGGCGGACAGCAGTCGCCACGATCGGCGCCAGCTTGTCGGAATCGGCGGCGTGGCCGCCCCGCATGTAGCGCGGCAGGGCATCCCACAGGGCACCCATGCCGGGGCCGGCCGTGAACACCAGATCGATGGCGCATTCCTCAAGCGGTTCGGCGAGGGCGGCGTGGAGGGCCTGGGCGTCGTCGCCCAGTTCAAGCATGTCGCCGAGGACGGCGATGCGCCGGCCACCGGGACAGGGCCGTACCCGGCCCAGGACCTCGAAGGCGGCGCGCATGGAGCTGGGGCTGGCGTTGTAGCTGTCGTCGATGAGTTCGAAATGGCCGTCGGCGACGGCGACGGTGAGGCGGCGGCCGCGCCCCTCGGGTGCCTTGAGACCTTCCAGGGCCAGCGCCGCCGGGCGAACCTCGCCACCGGCGGCAACGACGGCGGCAAGGACCGCGAGGCTGTTCATCACCCAGTGATGCCCGGCGACCCCGACGCGGTAAGTGACCGCTTCGCCGGCTATATCGGCGGAGACCCGCGAGCCGTGGGAATCGGGGTCGACCTCAAGCAGGCGGACGGCGGCGGCGGGGTCGGCGCCGAAGCCGAGAACAGTGTCGACTCCGGCGGCGGCGGCGGCGGCGGCAAGGCGGTCGAAATGTGGATTGTCCCGGTTGAGCACAGCGACGCCGCCGGGTTCGATGCCGGCGAAAATCTCGGCCTTGGCGTCGGCGATGGCCTCGACGGATTCGAAATAGGCGCTGTGCACGGCCTCGACGGCGGTGACGACGGCAACGTGGGGGCGGGCAAGACGGGAAAGCGGGTCGATCTCGCCGGCGTGGTTCATGCCGATCTCGAAGACACCGAAGGCGGTGTCGGCGGGCATGCGGGCGAGACTGAGGGGCAGGCCCCAATGATTGTTGAGGCTGCCGGTATTGGCGCTGACCGCTCCCTGGCCGGAGAGAACAAGCTTCAGCGCCTCCTTGGTTCCGGTTTTCCCGACGCTGCCGGTGACGGCAATGATGCGTGCCCCGGTGCGCCGGCGGGCGGCGGCGCCCATGTCGCCCAGGGCCGTGAGGGAATCGGGGACAACAAGCACGGGCGAGGTGGCGTCGATACCGTTGGGCGGCACCTCGACCATGGCCGCGGCAGCACCGCGGCGAAAAGCATCGGCAAGGAAGGCGTGTCCGTCGAAGTTGGGTCCCTTGAGGGCGACGAACAGATCACCAGATTCGAGAGTGCGGCTGTCGATGGAGATACCGGCTGCTTCCCAGGCGACGGCGGTGTGGCCTCCGGTAGCGGCTACCGCCTCCTCCGCCGTCCAAAGCGCGGGCGCGGCGTTCATGAGTCCAACTCCGCAAGGGCGGTGTGAATGGCATCGGCGTCGTTGAACGGGCGGACCTCTTCGCCGACGATCTGACCCGTCTCGTGGCCCTTGCCGGCAACCACCAGCAGGTCTCCGGGACCCAGGCCGGCGATGGCGGCGGCGATGGCCCGGGCCCTGTCGCCAATGGCGTGGGCGCCAGGACAGGCATCGAGAACCTGGCGGCGGATATGGTTTGAATCTTCGCCGCGAGGGTTGTCGTCGGTGACGATGACTTCGTCGGCGAGCCCGGCTGCGATGCGGCCCATCTCCGGGCGCTTGCCGGGGTC
>JAJFIG010000336.1 GCA_021775195.1 Rhodospirillales bacterium
GATGGTGCGTGGGGCCGTGGCCTGAACGTATATTTCGGACGCCGGACAGCACGCCGGCCGGCCTATCCCTCCCCTTTCCATATGTCGAGGACCTCGTCCGCCGCGCATCCCAGGCGGTCGCAGACAATTTCAAGGGCCGCATCGGCAAAGCGCCGCTGATCCCCCCAATCATCCGAAGCCCCGTGGTTCTCGTGGCCGTCGTCGATGAACACGCCGAGAAAATGAGAGCCGGCGCCAGGGGCCGTCTCGTTGATTTCCGCGGCCACGCAAAGCACGGCGTCACCGTCGAACAGCGTTACCGCCTCCAGCGAATAAAGGTACTTGATCCGTTGCGTCTGTTCCCCGACTGGCGGATGGCGGCGAAGGATCGCCCGGTAGCGTCCGGCGATGACGTAGTCGCCAATTGTCTTTGCGTCCTCCAGCGGCGGGGCGTAGCCAAGGGCCACAGGTCACGACCCCCGGCGCGCCCGCATGCGGCGAAATCCGTCACGCTGCCCGATCGGCAGGTCATCGGCGGAAACGCGGCAGCCACCGCCGAATCCGGTGCGTGAGACCTCGAGCCAGGTGAGCTCGGGGGCGCCCGGGCGCCGGTCGGCGTCGAGGAACAAAATCCAGCCCTTGCCGGAGGCAGCGGTGGCGGCGGGCCGGCCATCCCCGGTGCGGACACCGGTGAGGGACAGGTTCCGGCCTCCGAGGCAGTAATTCATCACCCCGGGGTACCCGAGCTGGGATTGGGGGATCGGCATGTCCAGGCAGGTGTCGGTGACGATGACCGTGTCGCCCGGTGCGACGGCGCCCTTGAAGACCCGGGATACGCGGTATTTGGCCACCAGATGGATGGTCGTCGGCCCCGATTTCCAGCGCCGCGAGCTGGTGACGGCGGCCTCGACGACGGCATCGGCGTGGGCGAAGAGGGCGGCGTCGGTACGATCGCAGGCCGGGGGCGACGCCAGCACCTCCGCCCCTAGCATAACGGCCGGACCGGCCAGGATCGGGGCGATCACCACCGCGATGGATCGTTGCCACGGTCGTAACGTCATCGGTCAACCTGCTCCTGTTGCTCACCAGCGTCCCCTATATTGACCGCAACGCCGGCTACCATGCAAATCAGGGAAACTGGCGGGCGGGCGTAGCGGCGGCTATCATCACAACCGTCGACGGACGAACGGTGGGGGGCCGGAATGAAATTCCTGCATGTCAGCGATACACACCAGGTGGCACCGGGCGAGATGCTGCACGGGCTCGACCCGCGGGCACGGCTGGATGCCGGCATCGCCCATATCAATACCCACCACGGCGACGCCGAGCTGTGTGTGATCACCGGCGACCTGGCCGACCGGGGCGGGGCGGCGGCTTATGAGAACCTAAAGGACGCCCTTGGGGCGCTGACAGTGCCCCATCGCCTGATGATCGGCAACCATGATGACAGGGATGTGTTCCGCACGGCCTTTCCCGGAGTGCCGGTGGACGGCAACGGCTTCGTGCAAAGCGCCATGGACACATCCGCGGGGCGTTTCGTGTTTCTGGATTCGGTGGAACCGGGAGTGAGCTGGGGCAGTTTCTGTGAGAGACGGGCGGCGTGGCTGGAAGCGGAACTCGACGCGGCGGCCGGTCCGGTGACCCTGTTCATGCACCACCCGCCCTTCGACGTCGGCGTCCCCTCCATGGACAACATCCGGCTGCGCGACGCGGCGGCATTCCAGGGCGCCGTCGCGGACCGGCGAAACATCCGCCACCTGTTCATGGGCCACGTGCATCAAACCATATCCGGAACCTGGCTCGGCATTCCCTACTCCATAATCCCGAGCACCAACCATCAGGTGCCGCTGGACATGGAAACGCTGAAGCCGGTGCCCAAGAACCACGGCCGGCCGGCCTACGCCGTGGTCTTCATGGACGACGACACCGTGTGCGTGCATGTGGACGATTACCTGGAAAACAGCACCCTTCCCCTGCCCGCCGACCGGCAACTGATCACCATGCCGGCAGATTGATGGGCATTCAGGGCAAAAGGGAACAGGCGACGACGGGACGTTTCATTGCTCTGGTGGGGACCTACGTCGTCGCCCTCACGTTTCTAGCGCCGGGGCCGACGGCAGCGGACGGAACCGGGTGCCGGGAATCCCGCTTCCCTCCGAAAGACGCCTGGCAACCCTTCGACCACGGCCAACGGCGGTTAACCGTCAGGAGTGACGTCAACGGTGACGGGCGGGACGACTTGCTGGAAGCAGAGTTCTACGTCAGTGCCGCCGGCGGGGTCACCGGCGTCACCCTGCGCCTGGCGGGTGATACCAAGGACATCGACGCCGGGACCGAGGTCTCTTACCACTCGATCATCGCAGTTCACCAGGTGCCCCCGGGGCTCGCCGGAAGCGCCCGGAATAGACTACGGGAAGTGGTGGAGGACGCCCTTTTCCCCGGCGTGTGCGCCACGCCGGACCCGTCCCTGGCATGGCTGCTGGCGGCGAAAAAGAATCCGGTATGGCGGACGGGAACCCCAGCCATGCCCTCGCATTACGCGGTTCTATACCAAACCCCGCCCAAGGGCCTGCCGGAGGTCGCCGTGCCCGACACGGCCAGCGGTGCCCCGGTGTGGGTCGAATATCAGGGCGCGGCCCACGACGATCCCTTCGCCGACGGCCCCGGTTCGCGTCCGGACAAATTCACGGTCATGGACGAGAACGACCGCTACCGCCTGCTGGGGACCCACCACGGGCTGGTCGCCGAGGACAAGGCGCGGGAACGCTTCGCCTGGATCTACGTCTTCACCGGCGGCGCCAAGCTGGGATTGCGCAGCATCGTCGGGGCGGCACTGGACGGCAACCAGGTTACCGCCCGCGTGCAGCGCTTCCCGCGACAGGTGGGACAGGTGGAGATCGATCTCGCCACCGGCGCCTACCGGGAAACCTGGACGGCGGTGGAGTAACGGCGGCGGCGGGGTACCCCTTTCCGATCAATAACAGGTGGTGCGGGTGCCCCACTGGATGCGCCCGTCCGGCAGGTAGCGGTAAACCCGTTCGGCGGAACACCGGGGCCGGGGCGGCGGGGCGTAATACCGCGGCGGCGGCGGGTCGTAATAGGGCCGCGAGGCGAACAGGGAGCCCAGGAGGACGGCACCGCCAATGATGCCGGCGGCAATCCAGACGTCGTCGCCGTGGCCACGGTGGTGGCCCCGGTAGCCACGGTGGCCGCCGTGGCGGTAATGGTGACCGTATCCGTGGGAATAATAGCCGGCCAGGGACGGGCCGGAGAAGCTGGCCAGCGCCAGGGCGGCGCTCAGCAGCCCGGTCAGAAGGCGCTTTCTCAGGGTCATGATGGATTGCTCCCGATGCTCGGCTGCCGCGAACGGCAGGCCGCGCCCTCTCCAGCGGGGACGAGTCTACCACGGCTGCCCGGAGGCGCCAAATCGGGAGCCGCGCGGGCTCAGGGAACAAAAAAGCGGCGACAGCTTCAATGAGGCCGTCGCCGAGAGAGTAAAATGAGAATTTAACAGCTACAATATGTATTATAAACCCTTGCGGCAGTCAAGTTTTTTGTGGTGCCCGCTCCCGGACTCGAACCGGGAC
>JAJFIG010000337.1 GCA_021775195.1 Rhodospirillales bacterium
CGTGGCGCCGACGGTTCTCGGCCTCATGGGCCTCGATCAGCCGGCGGAAATGACCGGCCGGTCGATCATCGTCGAGGACGGCGTGCAAATCGCCGCCGCCCAGTAAGGTATCCGCCGGTATGCTCAATCCACTGTTTGCCCGGATGACCGTTTGGCGTTTCGCCGCCATTCTGACCGTTCTGGTGACGGCGGCGGTGCCAGCGACGGCGGCGAAGAACGATACAGGGCAGCGCCTCGATTCGGTGAACCGGGCTATCGAGGAGGAGCGCAAGCAGCGCGATGAGTTCAAGACCAAGGCGGCGAAGCTTGACGGTGACGTGCGCCAACTGCGCCGGGACCTGGTGGCGGCGGCGCGGGTGATCCAGGACCAGGAGGAGAAGATCGCCGGCCTGGAATCTCGTCTCAGGACCGTACGCGACGCGGAAACAAAAAAGAGTGCCAGCCTGCAGGCCCGGCGCAATCAGTTCGCGCGGGTACTGCTGGCCCTGGAGCGCATGGCCCGGCATCCGCCGGAGGCCCTGATCTCTCATCCCCTGAGTCCGACGGAGACGGTGCGCGGCGCCATCCTGTTGCGCGCCGCGGTACCGCAGATCGAACGCCGCGCCGCGCGCTTGCGCGATGACCTGGCCGAGATCACCCGGGCGCGGCGGGACATCGCCGAGCGGCGGGCCGAGTTGGCGGCGGCGACGGCGGCGATGACCGAGCAACGCGCCCATCTCGATACCCTGCTGGGAAAGAAACTGGCGCTCAAGCGCAAGACCACGGCGGAAAGCCGCAAGGCATCCCGGCGCATCCAGGCGCTGGCACGGAAAGCCAAGGACCTGCGCGACCTGCTGGCGCGGCTGGAAGCAGACCGGGTGAAGCGGGAAAAACTGGCCAAGGCGGCGCCCGTGCGCCGGCCCGTCGCGCCACCGCAACGCCAGCCCGCCATTACCATCTCAAAGGCCCGCGGAAAACTACCGTTCCCGGTGGTCGGCCGGGTTGCCGGCCTTTACGGGCAGGCGACGAAAACCGGCCTGACGCGGCGCGGCATCACCATCGAAACCGGGACCGGGGCCCAGGTCGTGGCGCCCCACGAAGGACGGGTGGTGTTCGCCGGTACGTTCCGCGGATATGGGCAACTCTTGATCATCGAACATGGCGAGGGATATCATAGTCTTCTCGCAGGTCTGACCCGCATCGACAGTGCCATCGGGCAGACCGTACTCGCAGGCGAGCCGGTCGGCGTCATGGGACGCCGCGACAGTGGCAAACCCACTCTCTATGTAGAACTGCGCCGAGACGGCCAACCGATCAATCCCCTACCCTGGTTGGCGGCGCGGAAAGGTAAGGTAAGCGGATGAAGTATCGAATGCTCATGGTGGCCGCTGTTGTCGGTCTTTTTGCCGTACCCACGATGGGGACGGCCGACGAACCAAAAAACAACGCCGACACCTATCAACTTCTCGACCTCTTCGGCGACGTGTTCGAGCGCGTGCGGTCGGACTATGTCGAGGAGGCCACCGACCAGAAGATGATCGAGTCCGCCATCAACGGTATGTTGACGGCCCTCGATCCACACTCGAGCTACCTGAACGCCAAGAACTTCCGCGAAATGCAGGTGCAGACCCGCGGCGAGTTCGGCGGCCTGGGAATCCGGGTGACCATGGAGGGCGGGCTGGTCAAGGTGATCTCGCCCATCGACGATACGCCGGCGTTCCGCGCCGGCATCGAACCCGGCGACTTCGTCACCCACCTGGACGGCGAGGCGGTGCTTGGCCTGACCCTGGCCCAGGCGGTGGACAAGATGCGCGGCCGGATCGATACCGACATCCGGCTTATGATCCGGCGCAAGGACCGCGACCCCTTCGAGGTCGTCATTACCCGCGCCGTGATCAAGGTCCAGTCGGTGCGCTCGCGTACCGAGGGCAACGTCGGCTACATCCGCATCACGTCCTTCAACCAGCAGACGGACACGGGCCTGAAGAAGGCCGTCGACAAGCTGAAGAAGGAACTGGGCGACAAGATTCAAGGGGTGGTCCTCGACCTGCGCAACAACCCCGGCGGCCTGCTGGACCAGGCGGTGGCGGTGTCCGATGCCTTCCTGGGCAAGGGCGAGATCGTGTCGACGCGGTCGCGGCGGCCCGAGGATACCCAGCGCTTCAATGCCCGCCCCGGGGATATCATCGACGGCGTGGCGCTGGTGGTCCTGATCAACGGCGGCTCGGCGTCGGCGTCGGAAATCGTCGCCGGAGCCCTGCAGGATCATCGCCGGGCGATCGTGCTCGGCACCAAATCCTTCGGCAAGGGATCGGTGCAGACAATCATCCCCCTGCCCGGGCATGGCGCCATGCGCCTGACCACGGCGCGCTACTACACGCCGGCGGGACGCTCGATTCAGGCAGTGGGAATCGAACCGGACATCGCGGTCGAGCAGGCGCGGATCGAACCCCTTGATAAAGGCAAGGGCCGCCGCGAATCGGAGCTGCGGGGCGCCCTGAAAAACGAAAACGGAGAAAAGGACGACAAGGCCAAAAAGACCGAGACCAAGCCCGACGGGGACGACAAAAAAGCAGAGAAACCGCAGGATTACCAGTTGTCGCGGGCGCTCGATCTCCTGCGTGGTCTGTCGCTGTTTTCCGGATCAATGAAGACAAGCCAACGTTGACGTGGCTTAAGGGGGGTACGCAAGGGAGTACCCGGTGAAACTGCCCCTGAAGATCAAAGGCCTGGCCGGCATCTTCGCCAAGCTCAAGGGTGCGAAGGCCAAAGGCGACGGCGAAGACGACGACGATGCCGAGGGCGCCGATGACCTTGACGCGGCGGAAGGTGCCGATGAGCCGGCGGACTCGGGACCGGACGACGACGCCGAAGCGGAGGACGGAGAGGGTGCCGAAGAGGGCGCCGAACCCGGTCTCGGCAAGCGGCGCCTGATTCTCGTCGGTGGCGGAGGCGCGGTCGCCGCCCTGGTTCTCGTCGGCGCCGGCGCATGGTATTTCCTCGGCGGCGAGGCCACCCCCGACCCCGACGAACCGCCCCTGGTCCCGACGGTGGGACTGCAGGTTCCTCCAACCACGGCGCCGCCCGAGAAACCGCCGTCCGCCGCCAAGGAGCCCGAGGGAGAAGGTGGCGAGGCGACGCCGGAAACTGCGCCGGAGACCCCGCCGCCACTGCCCCAGCAGGCGGGGGGCGCCGGGGTCGTCGTTGCCTCGACCGACGCCGCGGCATTTCGCCACATCCCCGTGCTGGCGCCATCGGACCCCCTGCCCAAGGTTCCCGACCATGGACTCATCGAACAGGGATCCTACGGTCCCCTGCCCAAGGTCGGAAAGGACGGCCGCAAGCCCTGGCAGGTTTATGCCCGGCCGTCGAAGGCCGGCGACGACAGGCCGCGCATCGCTGTTATCGTCACCGGCCTGGGGCTGAGCCAGGCGGCCACCGAGGCGGCGATCAAGCGGCTTCCGGGCGCCATCACCTTGGCCTTCGATCCCCATGCCACGGGGCTCGACGACTGGGTGCCCATGGCCCGCGAGGCAGGTCATGAAATTCTCCTCTCCCTGCCCATGGAACCGGCGCGGTTTCCCTTCGAGGATGCCGGGCCCTACGCCCTGAAGGCGACGCTGTCGGCGGAGGACAACCTGAGCCGGCTGGAGTTCCTGTTGAGCCGGCTGGCGGGTTACGTGGGCGTGCTCAGCGAAACCGAATCGAAACTGGACAATGCCGACGACTCCCTACGCCCGGTCCTGCAGGCGCTGTCGGCGCGGGGACTGATGTTCGTGGGGGCGTTGACCGAGGAACCGGTAGCCACCTCCAAGGTCGCCCGTGAAGTGAACCTGCCCAGGGTGTTCAACGACCTTGTCCTGGACAAGGACCCGGCCAAGGCCGCCGTCGACGCGCGCCTTGCCGAGTTGGAGGTTATCGTCCGCAAGCGGGCGGTGGCGGTGGCGACGGCGGCGCCCTATCCGTCGACCATCGAGCGCCTGGCCGCCTGGGCGGCGGGAGTCGGAGACAGGAACCTCGTCCTGGTGCCGGTCAGCGCGCTGGCGGACAAGCAGCTCCTGCGATGAACGGCGACAGCCGGAACTCCCGGCCCTACCGGGCAGGCGTGGGGGCAGTGTTGCTCGACCGGACGGGGCGGGTGTTCGTCGCCCGCCGCGTCGACACTCCGAGCGGTGCCTGGCAGATGCCTCAGGGCGGGATCGATGATGGCGAGTCACCACGCCGGGCCGTGCTCAGGGAACTTGCCGAGGAAGCGGGAACCGACAAGGCGGAGATCATCGGCGAGACCGCCGAGTGGCTCTGCTACGACCTGCCCGGAGATCTATCGGATATGGTCTGGGGCGGCCGCTACCGGGGCCAGAAGCAAAAGTGGTTCGCGCTGAGGTTCACGGGCAGCGACGCCGACATCGACCTCAACGCCAGCGCTAATCCGGAATTCAATGATTGGAAATGGATTGCCCTTGGTGACCTGACTCGGTTGATCGTCCCCTTCAAGCGTCCCATGTATGAGCGGATCGTCGCCGAGTTCCGTCATCTGGCGGTGCCCGAGGCGGGTGCCTGAACACCATCCTTGCAAATTGACTCCCAGGCATGGCAAACGAGAGGCCGCCGATGGGGTGCGGCCCGTAACGGGCCGCCGGGGGGGCGATAGGGTTTCGACCGCATGACGTATCTGCAAATCCTTGGCGGTCTGGTTCTCCTTATCGGGGGCGCCGAATTCCTGGTGCGCGGTGCCGTCGGGTTGGCGCGCCGGTTGGGAGTCTCGCCCCTGGTCGTCGGCATGACCGTGGTCGCCATGGGCACCTCGGCACCGGAACTGGTCGTGAGCCTGAACGCAGCCCTGACCGGGGCACCGGGGATCACGCTCGGCAACCTGGTCGGCAGCAATATTGCCAACGTTCTTCTCATCCTCGGGGCCGTGGGCTTGGTCATGCCTTTCGCCGCCAAGCCCCAGGCGCGCCAGCGCGATGCCCTGGTCCTGCTGGGCGGCAGCCTTCTCTTCGCCATCCTATGCTGGCGCGGAACGATCGGCCTGTGGCCGGGGTTGATCCTTCTCGCCGCCTTCTTCGGCTTCCTCGGGCATTCCTACTGGAGCGAAATCCGCGCCGACGGCGCCGCGGCCAAGGAACGCATGGAGGAAGTCCGGGAACTGGAGAGTACGGCCGGGTCGGCGGGGATGACATGGCTGGCCCTGATCGGCGGCCTGGTGGCGATTATCTACGGCGCCGATCTGCTGGTCGTCGGCGGGGTGGCGTTGGCCCGCGAACACGGAGTGCCCGAGGAGGTGATCGGGCTGACCCTGATCGCCATCGGCACGTCGTTGCCGGAACTGGCGGCATCGGTGGTGGCGGCGGTGCGTGGCCACGCCGACGTGGCGATCGGCAACGTCGTCGGCAGCAACCTTTTCAACATCCTCGGCGTGGTCGGCGTGGTGGCGGTGACGACACCGCTGCCGGTGGCGGCGCAGATTCAGGATTTCGACATCTGGGTGATGCTGGGGACGACGGTCCTGGTTGTGCCGCTGTTGATGGGCCGGTGGCGGTTTTCGGCCCGCGAGGCGTTGGTCTTCCTGTTCGCCTACGCGGGTTACATCGGGATTCAGTTCTACGGCGTATCGGGTTTATTGGCACGCCTGGGCTAGGGACCTTGAAACCCCATCGCCGATTCCCCATTCTCCGGGTATGTCCGAGACCACGTCCCCGACGGCGCTGATAACCGGCGGTGCGCAACGGATCGGCAGGGCCATCGCCCTCGATCTGGCGGCGCACGGCTGGTCCGTGGCCATTCATTACAACACTTCGGCCGATGCGGCGGCGGCGGTTGTGGACGACATCATCGCCCGGGGTGGGCGCGCCGTGGCGGTGCGGGCGGACCTGGCGAGCGAGGAGGAAACGGCGGCGTTGGTGGATGCCGCGGCCAGGGCGGCGGGGCCGCTGACCTGCCTGGTCAACAATGCGGCGATTTTCGAGAACGACACCGTCGAGACCGCGACCCGGCGTTCGTGGGACGTGCATATGCAGGTCAACCTGCGGGCACCGTTCGTCCTGACCCAGGCCTTCGCGGCACAGGTGCCCGACAGCGGTGCCGGCAACGTGGTCAACATCCTGGATCAGCGGGTTTGGAACCTGACCCCCTTCTTCACCACCTATACCCTCAGCAAAGCGGGCCTGTGGACCCTGACCCGGACCCTGGCCCTGGCCCTGGCGCCGCGGATCCGGGTCAATGCCGTCGGCCCGGGACCGACCCTGCCCAGCGCCCGCCAGACCGATGCGGAATTCGATCGCCAGTGGAAATCGGTGCCGCTGACGCGGCGGACCGAACCCGATGAAATCGCCACCGCTGTGCGTTTCATCCTTGACGCCCCGGCCATGACCGGGCAGATGATTACCCTGGACGGGGGCCAGCACCTGGGCTGGGGGCAGGGTCCGAATTCCTTCAGGGGCGTGATCGACGAATGATGGAAATACCCGAAACATCCGTAAGAGCGTCATGACCGCCGGTCGAATGAAGCTCGTCCATCCGCCGAAGATCGCCGACGCACGGGCGGCGATCCGCCACGTTTTCGTCCGCGACCTCGAGCTGGCGTGCTCCATCGGTGTCCATGATCACGAGCACGAGGCCGATCAGCGGGTGCGCATCAACGTCGACCTGGCGGTCTACGAGGAGAAGGTCGACGACAACCTCGCCAACGTGGTCTGCTACGAGAAAATCACCGACTGCATTCGCGGCCTGGCCGGCGGAGGCCATATAAACTTGGTGGAAACCCTGGCCGAGGAGATCGCCAAACTGTGCCTGGTGAACCCGCGCGTGCGCTCGGCCCGGGTGCGGGTCGAGAAGCTGGACGTGTACGAAGACGCGGCCAGTGTCGGGGTCGAAATCGAGCGCTTCAACCCGGACCGGCAGTAGGGGTTCGACCACCGAACCCGGCCCTGATGGCCGTAGCGGTCGGCCGGGGCTGGACCAAAGCGGGCAAACTATCTCGCAACCCCTTGCAAGAACACGATTTGCCCGTGCCAGGTGGCAAGTTGTGCACAGGTGCAACCATATTGCCATTTTCGGTTGATCCCGATTCGCAATTGATCTTTAAACCCTTCCGGGGATGCCGTCATATATTTATTTGTTTAAAATCAATATGTTACAAGATTGCCTATTTTTTGTGCAAAACGAAGGAATCTACGGTGGGGTTGACGCGAATCTCGGAGGCCGGGGTTTTTCAACACACTTATCCACATGAATCGTGGATAGGTGTCACGGGGATGACACGGGCACCGGAACCAGTTTTCCCGAACCCGCCACCGGGCGTAATTGGGCATTGACGGGAAAGGGCCTTTTGGCCAAATAGCGGTTATGAGCAGGGAACGAGAGGCGGACACGAACTCCCGGTCCGGCGTTGCACCGGACGTCGCAGCCACCGGTGTCGGGGTGATCGAGGCGCAACTGAAGACGTTGCCGGCAAGCCCCGGCGTTTACCGCATGGTCAACGCCCAGGGCGCCGTCCTTTATGTCGGCAAGGCGAAAAGCCTGAAAAAACGGGTGGCCAGCTACACCAACCTGAAACGCCAGTCGAACCGCCTGCGGCGCATGGTCGGCGAGACGGCGACCATGGAGTTCGTCACCACCCATACCGAGGCCGAAGCCCTGTTACTGGAAGCCAACCTGATCAAGCGCTACGGGCCGCGCTACAACATCCTGCTGCGCGACGACAAATCCTTTCCGTCGATCCTGGTTACCGGCGACCACCCCTTCGCGCAGATCTTCAAACATCGTGGCGCGCGCAACCGAAAGGGCGACTACTTCGGCCCCTTCGCCTCGGTTTGGGCAGTGAACGAGACGCTGACGGTGCTGCAGCGGGCCTTCCTTCTCAGGTCCTGTTCGGACGCGGTTTTCGCCAACCGCACGCGGCCCTGTCTGCTCTATCAGATCAAGCGCTGCTCGGCGCCGTGTGCCGGGCGCATCGTCGAGGCCGACTACGGCGCCCTGGTGAACCAGGCCCGTGCCTTCCTGGCCGGCGGCAGCCGCAGGATCCAGAAGGCCCTGGCAGGGCAGATGCAGGTGGCCAGCGACGCCCTCGCCTTCGAGCAGGCGGCCCAGTACCGGGACCGCATCCGCGCCCTGACCCGGATCCAGGCTCGCCAGGACATCAACCCCGGCAACATCGATGACGCCGACGTGATCGCCGCCCATCAGGCGGGCGGACAGACCTGCATCCAGGTCTTCTTCTTCCGCGGCGGCAGCAACTACGGCAACCGCGCCTACTATCCCAGCCACGCCCGCGACGACGGGGTGGCGAAGGTGCTGGAGGCCTTCATCGGCCAGTTCTACGACAACAAACCGGTCCCGCGCCTGGTGCTGGTCAGTCACCGCCTGGAGAACCAGGCCCTGATCGCCGAGGCCCTGGGGGTGCGCGCCGGGCGCCGGGTGCAACTGTCGGCGCCGGTGCGTGGCGACCGGCGCAAGTTGGTGGCCCACGCCCTGGCCAATGCCCGCGAGGCCCTGAGCCGGCGGGTCGCGCAGAGCGCCTCCCAGCGCCGCCTGCTCGAGGGGCTGGCCGGGATCCTGGATCTGGAGGCTCCGCCCGAGCGCATCGAGGTCTACGATAACAGCCACGTTTCGGGGACCAAGGCGGTGGGCGCGATGATCGTCGCCGGCCCCGACGGACTGGTGAAGAACGCCTACCGCAAGTTCACCATCCGCTCCGCGACCGCCCGGCCGGGCCTCGGCGACGCCCAGCAGGCGGGGCTCGACGGCGAGGCCTCGGCCGGCGACGACTACGCGATGATGCGCGAGGTTTTGACCCGGCGCTTCTCGCGGGCCCTGAAGGAGGACCCGGACCGCACCCGGGGCCAATGGCCGGATCTGGTGCTGGTGGACGGCGGGGCCGGGCAACTGGGGGTGGCCCGGGACGTGTTCCAGGAACTGGGCATCGACGACGTCGCCATCGCTGCCGTCGCCAAGGGGCCGGACCGCAACGCCGGGCGCGAGCGCATCTTCCGGCCGGATTGCACGCCGATGTCGCTTGAATCCAGCGACCCGGTCCTCTACTTCATCCAGCGTCTGCGCGACGAGGCCCACCGCTTCGCCATCGGTGCTCACCGGGCGAAACGGAGCAAGGCCCTGGGCCAGTCGACCCTGGACGACATCCCGGGCATCGGCGCCAAACGCAAGAAGGCACTGCTGCACCACTTCGGCGCGGCGTCCGCGGTGGCACAGGCGGGGCGGGCCGACCTGGAGGCGGTCGAGGGCATTAACAAGGCCACGGCCAATAAAATCTATGACTGGTTTCACACCGAAGGCTAGCCCGCATTTTTCACCACCCCCATGGCCTGCGCGGCGCTGTCCCGCCGACAGGGCAGGAAAGCCGCGCGGCGCGATGCAGGGCATCGGGCAAGCGGCTTGACGCATCCTGTCGGCGGGAAAGCGCCGCCCTCCGGGTCGCGCCCAGGCGACCGTCCGCGGCGTCGCGGACCTCAACCGTAGCTTCGGCTACGCTTTTCGGCCCGCTCCTGACGGGGCGGACGCCTGGACGCGACGCAGGCCGTGGCGGTGGTGAGAAATACGGGTTAGAATGCCGGGCGTTGGTTATCGGTCGTAACCACTGAATTTCAATATGATAAGCAGTCTGCCCAACATCCTGACGCTTTCACGCATCGTCGCCATTCCGGTGATCGTGGGGTTTCTGTTCCTGGACCCGCCGCTGGGCAACTGGTTGGCGTTCGGCACCTATACCTACGCCTGCATTACCGATTTCCTGGACGGATACCTGGCCCGGGTGTGGGAGCAGCAGTCGTCCCTGGGCCGGTTCCTCGATCCCATTGCCGACAAGCTGCTGGTGGCCGCGGTCCTGCTGATGGTGGTGTGGACGGGCGCTGTTGGCGGTATCTCGATCCTGGCGGCGGCGGTCATCCTGTGCCGGGAAATCCTGGTCTCGGGCCTGCGCGAGTTCTTGGCCCAGGTGCGGGTGAGCGTCCCGGTCAGCCAACTGGCGAAGTGGAAGACCACCCTGCAGATGCTGGCCATGGGGTTCCTGATCGTCGACCAGGCGGGACCCGATTTCGGACCCCTGAGCACAACCGATATCGGCATTCTGGGCCTGTGGGCGGCGGCGGTCCTGACCCTGATTACCGGTTACGACTACCTGCGTTCCAGCCTCCGGCACATCGCCGACGAGGACGCGGTCGAGGCAGGGAAGACGGCGAAGACCGGCAAGTCGGCGGGCGACGCCAGTTGAATTTCATAACCGCCCGACTAACTTCTGAGAACAGTCACCCATGACAGCGGAAGAACCAGGAATGAAAGTATTCGGCCTCGTCGGATGGAGCGGCAGTGGCAAGACGACCCTCATGGTCCAGTTGTTGCCGGAGCTGATCGGGCGCGGCTTCACGGTGTCGACGGTGAAGCACACCCATCACAACTTCGACATCGACAAGAAGGGCAAGGATTCATACGAGCACCGCGTTGCCGGTGCCGCCGAGGTGCTGCTGGCGTCGTCGAAGCGCTGGGCCCTTCTGCACGAGGTGCGGGACACCCCGGAACCGGACATGGACACACTGATCGCCCACATGACACCGGTCGACCTGGTGCTGGTCGAGGGCTTCAAGAAATACTCCCATGCCAAGCTGGAGGTCTTCCGCCCCTCGGTGGGGCAGGCGCCGCTGTGGCCCGACGACCCGACGGTGGTCGCCCTGGCCACCGACGAAGCCATGACCGACGTGCGGGTTCCGGTGCTCGACCTCAACCACGTCGCCGCCGGAGCCGACTTCAGCATCGAACACTGCGGCCTGCGGGAAATGGTGAACAA
>JAJFIG010000338.1 GCA_021775195.1 Rhodospirillales bacterium
CCCAACCGGCGTTCTTCATCTCGTTGCCGAAGAAGCCGCCGGAATTGGAGCACGCAATGGCCCCGGTCAGCGCCCCCTTGGTGATCACCGAATAACGGCCCGCCGTCGAGGCGCAGGTCCCGGTCAGGGGGCCGGTGGCCATGATCAGCTTGTTCTTCGGCGACAGCGGGTCGACCTTGGGATCGACCTCCTCGGTGAAATACTTGGTCGCCAGGCCGCGCTGGCCCAGGTACTTCTTCGCCCACTCCATGTTGAGGGGCTCGCTGGTGCAGGTCCCGTTGTTCAGATCGACGCGCAGAATTTTCCGTGTCCAAGCCATCTCTACCCCTCCCCTCTCACGCCTGCGCCCGGGTGCCGGCGTCGGTCTTCGCCGCCCAGTTGCGCATCTTCTCAAGACCTGTCCAATCGGCGTCGATGAACGTGATCGCGTCCGTCGGACACGCCTTGGCACATTCCGGGTCGCCCTCGCACAGGTCGCACTTGATCACCTTGCCGGTGTCGTGGTTGTAGTTCACGGTGCCGAAGGGGCAGGCAATGGTGCAAACTTTGCAGCCTACGCAGAGCGCGTCCGATACGACCATGGCCCCCGTAGCCGCGTCCTTGCTGATGGCGTCAACGGGACAGGCCTGCTGGCACCACGCCTCGGCGCACTGGGTGCAGGTGTAGGGAACGAACCGTCCCTCGTCGTGAAACGTGAAGACCTTGATCCGCGACTTCGAGGGATTGAGAACACCCTCGTTGTCCAACGAACACGCGAGCTCACATTGCAAACAGCCGGTACACTTCTCGGCCACAATGTGGAGTGATTTCATCATCTAAGAGATCCTCCCCGGTCAAATTTCTGGGGAGAAGACCGCGGCCCCGCTTCCGGGACACCGCCCAGCCGCCGGCACCATGATGACCGGCCCGGCCCTCCCCAGTTCACCGGATCCAAGATGCCCGGCGTTGCCCCCATTTAGCCCCCAATCCGCAAGGGGAGGCAACCCCTTTGTGGCGTACGGGGAGGTCCGGTGCCGGGGGGATCGTGGGTTGGGGAGCCAACCGCCCGAACCCACGTTCCGATAGCCAAGGAAAAAGATAATTGACAGCTATATTGTCAATATGACATGTTACTTGTCAATTGATCCACAAGGAACATGACCATGGACAAGCATCAGGCCGAGGCCTTCTACCAGGTTGCGCGCAGTGTGCGTTCGCTCTTTCACAAGCTGGGAGCGGCGGCGACGGCGCTGCACGCGGACACCGGCATATCCGTCGGAATGCGGGCGGTACTGGAAAGCCTGATCAATGACGGAGCACGGACGGTTCCCCAATTGGCCCGGGCACGGCCTGTTTCGCGCCAGCACATCCAGGCCCTGGTCAACGACCTGCTAGCCCAGGGGCACGTGGCGTACATCAACAACCCGGCCCACAAAAGGTCCAAGCTGGTCGAACTCACCGAGAACGGCCGCAAGGCCTTCTCGTCGCTTCGCCAGCGGGAGAGGGCAGCGTTCGCGCGGCTTCGCCTCGACATCGATACCGACGGCCTGGAAGACGCGAACCGCGTGTTGTCACGCCTCGTGGACACGTTCCAGGGTAGCCAATGGCAATCCATCGTTGCCGACCTATCAACCAACCCAACGGAGTAATGCTATGACCGAGAAACCCATCCCCACTTCAGACGGTCACGACAAGCCCTTCCATCGATACGCCATGGTGACCCTCAAGGCCCTCGGCTTGATTCTGGGCCTGGCGGTTCTGGTCCACGTGTCCTGGAACATGTTCGCCCCGGACCTTCTTGGACTGACGCCGATGCGGATGAAACAAGCGCTAGGGCTCGTCATCTTCGCCGGTGCCTTCGCGTCCGTCGTTCGCATCGCTACGGCGCGCCGGTATCCCGGTAAAGCCTGCTGACACGGTTCCCGGGAACGCGGGGCTGGGAGACGGAACGATCATGTCGCTCAAGACCTATATAATCGGCCAGTTCAAACGACCCCGTGGGCCGCTTGGGATGTTGGCGGGATGGATCATGGCGACGCGCCCGTCCAACCGGCGGCGCAATTCATGGACCGTGGACCTGCTCGATCTCCGGCCCGCCGACCGCATCCTCGAAATCGGCTGCGGCCCGGGGTTCGGGCTGGCGATGGCAGCCGAAAAGATACCCCACGGGCTGGCCGTCGGCCTCGATCATTCGGCGGTGATGCTGGCCCAGGCCGCCCGGCGGAACCGGGGCCAAATTGCCGAAGGCCGGGTGCGGCTTGTCGCCGGGCAGGCCGGTGATCCATCGCTGGACCTCGCGGCGACGTTCAACGGAACCTTCAACAGGATCCTCGCCGTCAACGTGGCCTCATTCTGGAAAGACCCGGTTGCCGTTTTCGGGAACCTGAAATCCCTTCTCGCCCCGGGCGGGATCATCGCCATCACCCACCAGCCACGGGCCGGCGACAAGACCGATGCCGCCGCCCGGCGAACCGCGGAAACCATCGGGCGTGCCATGGCGGACGCGGGATTGGATCAGGTCCGTATCGAATACCTGGATGACCTGTCCCCCATCGCCGCCTGCGTTATCGGCCGGGCGACCAACTGACAACGGCCTCGCACTCCCCCCCCTCCCCTAAAATGCCATCAGCTGGACGCGGGTGACGTTTGGCAGGGCGCGGATCTTTTCCAGCACCGCCTCGCCGGGGTCCTGATCGACCTGGATGAGGACGATGGCGTCGCCGCCGGCGCCGCTGCGGCCGAGGTTGAAGGTGGCGATGTTGATGCCAGCACCGCCGAGGGTGCCGCCGAGATCACCGATGACGCCGGGCTTGTCCTCGTTGGTGATGAACAGCATGCAGTGGCCGAGGGATGCGTCGATGGGTATGCCCTTGATCTCGACGATGCGGGGTTCGTCGTTGAAGAGCGTGCCGGCAAGGCTGCGGGTCTGGGTTTCGGTGGTGACGGTGAGCTTGATCAGGGTCTGGTAGGCGCCGGCCCGTTCGTGGGTGATCTCGCTGACGTCGATGTTGCGTTCCTTGGCGATCACCGGGGCGCTGATCATGTTAACGGATTCGAGCAGCGGCGAGAGCAATCCCTGGAGCACGACCGCGGTCAGGGGCTTGGTGTTGAGTTCGGTGGCATGGCCCTCGTATTCGATGGTCACCGACTTGATGGCGGTCACGGTTGCCTGGCCGGCGAAACTGCCGATCTGCTCGGCGAGCTTCATGTAGGGGCGCAGCTTGGGCGCCTCCTCGGCACTGACCGAGGCCATGTTGAGGGCGTTGGTGACGGCCCCGGTGAGCAGGTAGTCGGCCATCTGCTCGGCAACCTGGACGGCGACCTTTTCCTGGGCCTCGGTGGTGGCGGCGCCGAGATGGG
>JAJFIG010000339.1 GCA_021775195.1 Rhodospirillales bacterium
GGCGGCCCGGGGCGCGATCTCGCGCCGGGCCAGGTCGCGGGCGTGCCGCTGCAGTTCCTTTTGACTTTCGGTCAGTTCGAACATGATCCGTCCTCGTTTGTTTCCTAAAGCAGATTCCTGGCCCGCAAGGCGGCGCGTTCGTCCGCATCCAGGCCGAGAAGTTCATCAAGCACCTCGTCGGTATGCTCCCCCGTCATCGGCGGCGCCCGCCGGTAGGTCACCGGCGTCTCCGACATCTTGATCGGATTGCCGATCAAGCGCACCGTGCCATCGCCGGCCCCGGCATGGGGCAATGTGATCTCCATGCCCCGATGGCGCACCTGTGGATCGGCGAAGGTCTCGGCGATATCGTTCACCGCTCCCCCCGGCACCCCCAGGCGTTCGAGACCGTCCAGCCAATGACGGCTGGAGTGGTTGCGGGTCAGATCCTCGATCAAGGGGATCAAGGCGTCGCGATTGACCACCCGCTGGCTGTTGGTAACGAAGCGCGCGTCATCGGCCAATTCCGGAGCACCGGCCAGGTCACAGAAGCGCCGGAACTGGGCGTCGTTGCCGACAGCGAGAATGAAATGCCCGTCGCTGCTGGGGAACAACTGGTAGGGCACGATGTTGGGGTGGGCGTTGCCCTGACGCTTTGGTATCTGGCCCGAGGTCAGGTAGTTCAGTCCCTCGTTGGCAAGCCACGCCACCTGCGTATCGAGCAGCGCCAGGTCGATGTACTGGCCGGTGCCGCCGTCATCCCGGTGACGCAGCGCCGCCAGGATCGCCACCGCCGCATACATGCCGCACATGATGTCGGAAATACCGACTCCGATTTTCACCGGCGGCCGGTCGGGCTCGCCGGTAATGCTCATGATCCCGCCCATGCCCTGGGCCAGGAAGTCGTAACCGGCACGCGGCGCGTAAGGCCCGGTCTGGCCGAAGCCCGTGATCGAGCAGTAGACCAGGTCCGGGAAGTCGCCTTTCAACTGGTCGTAGGCGAGGCCGTATTTGGCCAGCCCCCCGGCCTTGAAGTTCTCCACCAGGACATCGCACCGGCCCAGAAGCCGGCGCACTAGGTCCTGCCCCTCGGCCTGACCCAGGTCGATGGCCACCGAGCGCTTGTTGCGGTTGGAACTCAGGTAGTAGGCACTCTCCCGCGTGTCCTCGCCGTCGCCGTCCTTGATGTAGGGAGGTCCCCACCCGCGGGTATCGTCGCCCGCCCCCGGCCGTTCGATCTTGATCACGTCGGCCCCGAGATCGCCCAGGAGTTGGGTGCAGGTCGGTCCCGCCAGGATACGGGTGAGGTCGAGGATTCGCAGGCCTGCGAGCGGTCCGTCTTTCGCCGTCATGGTATCGCCTTTTCAATTTGCCGCGCATGCTATACCCCCATCCGCGCGGATAAAATGGAATTATCCACGGCCCGGAATGATGGCCATCCGGGCCCTAACACCCTGTAGTCCTACCCGGCTTCGTGCCCGCCTTTCACCCCCCGCTTGACAAACCGCGGCCGTCGGCTCATGTCCCTTCGCCGAACCTCTTCGTTGTGTGGATGAAGCGCCATGCGCCAGACTCTTTTATCCGTCGCCCCCCTGCTCGCCGGCATGTTCCTGCTCTTCCTCGGTAACGGGGCGCTGGGCACGCTCCTCAGCCTGCGCATGGCGATGACCGGGTTCCCGTCCTTCACGGCGGGCATGGTCATGTCCGCCTATTTCATGGGCCTGGTCCTGGGGACCTTCTGGGGCCGTCACCTGATTTCCGGAGTCGGCCACATCCGCGCTTTCGCTGCCTTTGCAGCAATCTTCTCCGCCGCCACCCTGGCCCATCCCTTCCTGGTCGCCGTGGCGCCCTGGTTCGCACTCCGCTTCGTCGAGGGGCTGACCATGTCGGGACTGTTCATGTGCACCGAAAGCTGGCTCAACGAACGCGCCAGCAACGAGTTGCGCGGACGCGTTTTGTCCCTTTACATGATCGCCGTCTACCTGGCCCAGGGCACGGGGCAGTTTCTCCTCAATCTCCCCGATCCCACGGGGTTCGCAATCTTCGTCATCGCCTCGATCCTGATCTCCCTGGCCGTTGTCCCCGTGGCCGTGACCCGGGTTCCGGCACCGGCGCTGCCACCGGCCTCGCGCCTCGGTTTTCGCCAGTTGTACGCCATCTCGCCCATGGGCATCTCCGGGGCCTTCGTCGCCGGATCCATCCTTGGAGGTTTTTACGGCCTGGCCCCCTATTTCGCCCATGGCGTCGGGCTGAGCATCGCTGAAACCGCCCAGTTCATGAGCGCCGCCATTATCGGCGGCCTGTTGCTGCAATGGCCCATGGGCAAGCTTTCCGATCACGTCGACCGGCGCTGGGTGATGATCGCCATGTGTGCCGGTGTCGTCATCGCCAGCCTGGCCTTGGTCGGCGCCACCGGGCGCACATCCGCCGGCCTTCTGGTTCTCGCTATGCTGTTCGGGGGCGTCGCCTTCACCCTCTATCCCCTCTCCATCGCCCACACCAACGACCAGATTGATCCGGCGGATCTCGTGCCGGCCAGCGCCAGTCTGCTGATCGCCTACGGTTTCGGCGCCGTCCTCGGCCCTGTCGGGGCGGCGGCAACCATGAGCCTCATGGGCCCCGCCGGCCTGTTCGCCTTTATCACGGGTGTCGCCATGGCAACTGCGGTGTTTGCATTCTGGCGCCTGCGCCAACGCGCCGCTCCGGCGGCCGAGGACAAGGGCGCTTTCCGGCCCGTGCCCCGCACGACATCGGTGGCCTGCGAGATGGATCCCCGCTCCGAAACCGCCGAGCCGACACCCGACCTGGCCGAGGCGAAACCTTGAGCGGGAGGCGGAAGTTGGCGGAGAATGGAGCGGGCGAGGGGAATCGAACCCCTATCTAAAGCTTGGGAAGCTTTCGTTCTACCGTTGAACTACGCCCGCCCACAGGGTATGCACAAGATAGGTGATCCCCAATGCACGCGCAAGCGAGCGCCCCGGTCCGGACGCTCCGGCAAGTGCACGAATTTGTTATTGATTTGTTATTTGGCATGTCTCGTCCGTACCTTTAGATCAGTACAAGGACCAACGGACGACAGCCCCCGCACGAGGACCCAATGCCCGAGAGAGAATTCGCCCGACAACCATCGCTTGATCCCATCAAGTTCCGCGATCCCGACGTCACCGCCGAGGGCGAACGGCGCGCCGTGGTTGCCCTGACCCGGCTCAAGACCCTCTGGTTCAATACCGGCAGCCTGTGCAACATCACCTGTCACAACTGCTACATGGACTCCAATCCCACCAACGACCGCCTGATGTATCTGACCGCGGCTGAGGTCGACGCCTACCTCGGCGAGATCGAACGCGAGGGCCTGCCGGTCGAGGAAATCGCCTTCACCGGCGGCGAACCTTTCATGAACCGGGAACTACCGGCCATGCTGGCGGCGTCCCTGGACCGGGGTTACCGGGCCCTGGTCCTGACAAACGCCATGAAGCCCCTGCATCACAAGCGCCCCCAACTTCTCGAGCTCTTCCGGCGCCATGGCTCACGGCTGACCTTGCGGGTGTCCATGGATCACCACACCCGGGGAAAGCACGAGGCGATTCGCGGCGCCGGCACCTGGGAACCCATGCTCGAAGGACTCAAATGGTTGGCCGAGAACGGGTTCTCGCTGGCCGTTGCCGGCCGCACCTGCTGGCACGAATCCGACGAGGAGGCGCGCCGGGGTTATGCCGCCCTGTTCGCCGACCATGCAATTCCCGTGGATGCCGGCGACGCGTCGGTACTGGTTCTTTTCCCCGAGATGGACGCCGACCTCGACGTGCCCGAGATCACGGTCAAGTGCTGGGACATTCTGGGCGTTATGCCCGAGACCATGATGTGCGCCACCTCGCGCATGGTGGTCAAGCGCAAGGGCGCCGACCGTCCAATGGTCGTCCCCTGCACACTCCTTCCCTACGATGCTGACTTCGACCTCGGCAATGACCTCGCCAGCTCGTCCAAGGTCGTCAAGCTCAACCACCCACATTGCGCCCGCTTCTGCGTTCTGGGCGGCGCCAGCTGCACCGGCGACTAACCCCTGAGACGGCGCCGCAAATGTCGCCGGAGGCTTTCGGCGGGACCAACAAAGTAACAATCCTTGTTACTGGAACTGGACAAACGGGGCGTTCCACCTAATTAATAGGGACTCGACGGACGGTGCGGTGGGTCGCCCGTTCGCGGTCGCGCGGAGATGGGAACAACCGTGGAAACCAACACCGAGGAACATACCGGTCATTATGCGCAGACAACGCGGTCGATCATGGTGACCGTGGAACCGTTCTATTTGGACGAACAGTCCGAGCCCGACGAGAGCCATTTCGTCTGGGCCTATCACGTCCGCATCACCAACTTGGGCGACAACACGGTCCAGCTCATGACCCGCCACTGGCGCATCACCGACTCCATGGGCACCGCCCAGGAAGTGAGGGGCGACGGCGTCGTCGGGGAGCAGCCGGTCCTGGCCCCGGGCGAGGTTTTCGAGTACACCAGCGGCACGCCGCTGGCCACGCCGTCTGGAATCATGGTCGGGACCTATCAGATGAAGGCCGAAAACGGCGAACGGTTCGACGTCGACATCCCCGCATTTTCCTTGGACAGCCCGCACCAGAAGGGGCAGATCCATTAACCGTGCGAGAACCGTGATCCCGACCCCGGGGGGCATATCGACCTTGATTATGGATGCTTTCACACAATGTCGCCTGGATAAACGGGCGCGATCACGGACGGTGCCCGGAGACAGAAATAACGGACTGAACCCATGACTGTGCAAAAACCCGTCAGCCCGATAGACATCACCGCCGACGACGCCCAGGAAGCGCCGACGGAGCAGAGACCCAGCCGCGAGGATGCCGAAAAAGCGGTTCGCACCCTCATATCCTGGGCCGGCGACGACCCCGACCGTGAAGGCCTGCGCGAAACCCCGGCCCGGGTCGTGCGCTCCTATGAGGAATTCTTCCGCGGCTACACCGACGATCCGATCGAACTCCTCCTGCGCACCTTCGAGGAGACGGACGGCTACGACGAGATGGTGCTGTTGCGCGACATCCGCTTTGAATCCCATTGCGAACACCACATCGCCCCGATCATCGGCCGCGCCCATGTCGCCTATTTCCCCCGCCACCGGGTCATCGGCATCAGCAAGCTGGCGCGTCTGGTCGAGGTCTACGCCCGGCGCCTGCAAATCCAGGAGAAGATGACCGCTCAGATCGCCAA
>JAJFIG010000340.1 GCA_021775195.1 Rhodospirillales bacterium
CCCGGGACTGGCCCGGCGGAGGCCGATGTGCGATCCTCCCGCCTCGGCGGGCGCCGAATTCCCGGGCTGCCTGCGGGGGCTGGATATTCTGACGGGACCGACGGAACCATGAAAATACTGCTTTCCATCGCCGCCGGGGGCGCCCTGGGTGCCGTCGGCCGCTACCTGCTCATGAGTCAGGTTGGGCACTGGTTCGGAAGTCAGTATCCCTTCGCCACCCTGGCGGTGAACGTGTTGGGTGCCTTCGGACTCGGCGCCCTGATCGAGATCATGGCCCTGGTCTGGTCGCCGAGCCAGGAAATCCGTGCCTTCCTTGTCGTCGGCATCCTCGGTGCTTTCACGACGTTTTCCACCTTCACCATGGACCTCTTCTACTTGATGGAAGGTGGTCGCACCTTCGGCACCGCCATCTACGTCGCCGCGTCCGTGGTCTTCTGCATCCTCGCCTTCTATGCCGGCATGGCGATCTTCAGACAAATTCTGGCATGAGCGGCGTCCAGACCATAGACGTGGCAACCGGCGAGGTCGGATTGCGACTGGACCGGTGGTTCAAACGCCACTTTCCCGGGGTCACCCACGTCCGACTGCAAAAATGGCTGCGTACCGGCCAGGTCCGCGTCGACGGGCGGCGCGCCAAGGCCGGTGCGCGGCTCGAGGCCGGGCAACGCATACGCGTGCCCCCTCTGGGCGAGGACGGAAATTCCCGTCCCGCGTCTCGGCGTCCCTCACCACCGCCGGATGCCGCAGAAGCCGAGGTGGTCCGTGCCCTCGTTCTCCACCGGGACAACCAAGTCATCGCCATCGACAAACCGCCGGGCCTCGCGGTTCAGGGCGGTACCGGCACGCGGCGGCACCTGGACGGCATGCTTGACGCCCTGCGCTTTGATGCTTCTGAGCGTCCGCGGTTGGTGCACCGTCTGGACAAGGACACTTCGGGCGTCCTCCTACTGGCGAGAAGCGCAACCGCGGCGGCGGCCCTGACCCGGGCTTTCCGAGATAAGACAGCGCGCAAAGTTTACTGGGCGTTGGTGGTTGGAGTGCCGAAACCCGCCCGGGGCACCGTCGACCTGGCCCTGGCCAAGGCACCGGGAAAGGGGGGCGAGAAGGTCGTGCCTGGAATACCATCCGGCAAGCGGGCGCTGACCCGCTACGTCGTCGCCGAGCACCTCGGTCGCAAGGCCGCATGGCTTGTCCTCGAGCCGCTGACGGGTCGCACTCACCAACTCCGCGCCCATTGTTTGGCTCTGGGGACGCCGATCGTAGGCGACGGTAAGTACGGTGGTGCCGCCGCCTTCCTTCCCGGAATTGGGTTGGAGCGCCGCCTGCACCTGCATGCCCGCGCCATCCGCATCCCCCATCCCGACGGTGGAGTCCTCGAGGTGGCCGCGCCGCTTCCCCGTCACATGCGCCAGTCCTGGCGTCTGCTCGGGTTCGACGATACAGCCATCGACCTCTTTGCCGAAGCCTGATTGCCGAAACGATATTTTGCGTTTCCCACTTTCGCGGAGCAGAATGATAACCGCGACCATAGGGGGAGCAGGTGATGACGGCGGAAACCGAGGGCGGCGGCGATCGTCGCGGCGGCGACCGACGCCGCAACCGCGACCGGCGCTCCACGAGCGACCGGCGCTTGGGCACCGACAGGCGAGCCCCGGGTGCGGTCTGGCTAGGGCCGGAGAAGCGCTCGAACACCGACCGGCGGGTGAGCGCCGATCGGCGCAAGCCAAGTGACCGACGAGGCGGCGCCGACCGGCGGGGATCCTAAGGCGCCTGCCGGCGGCGGTCGGCCCGTACCGTTGACAACGGGCGCGCGCATGCCCCCTCGCACGCCCCAAATTGCTCCCACCTTCTTCCTTCCGCTTCCTCCCGGTTGACTTTCGATGAGGAAGGGTGGACGGTTGTTGATTGTCGGTTGCGTGCTGATAATTGGCCGCAATCGACCATCCTTGGCGAAATGCAAGGGGGTGGATTTCGGTCGGGGCGGTTCGCCTGCCGGCAAGGGCGGGCTGGTGTCCGCGCAAGGGTAGTGCTGGGAGACTCGAAGAATGAGTGATCAGGCCAAGCGGAAAATCCATATCGAGGAAGGGGAGGATTTTTCCGAAACACAGGCCTTCGGGCAGCGCATCGTCACACCGATACGTTATTCCACCGATCCTCGCGACGTCGGCTGGGTCAAGGAGAACATTCCCTGTCAGACGGCCTGTCCGGCGAGCACCAACATCCCCGCCTACATTCGCATGATCACCGAGAAGCGGTTCGGTCGCTCTTACGAGATCAACCGCATGGCCAATGTGCTTCCCGGAGTCCTTGGGCGCATCTGCTCGCGCCCTTGCGAGGACGTCTGCCGTCACGGTTGGCCCGGTAATGGCGAACCCGTCGCCATCTGCCACCTCAAGCGGGTCGCCGCCGACAACAAATCCGAGGCCCACCGCCTAAACGAGAGCCTCTTTGCACCCACCGGCAAGCGCATCGCCGTCGTCGGTGCCGGGCCGTCGGGGATCGCCGCCGCCCATGATCTCACGATCCTTGGCCACGATGTCACGATCTACGAACGCGAGGAGGATCCCGGCGGAATGCTGGCCTACGGCATTCCCGAGTTCCGCCTCCCCCGCGACGTGCTCGCAGTTGAATTGCGCAACGCCATGCGTCTCGGCGTTGACCTTAAGACCGGGATTGCCATCGGCAAGGGCAAGGGTGCCGTGCGCCTGGCCAAATTACGCAAGGACTACGACGCCGTATTGCTCGCCACCGGCTGCATGGCCGCAATTCCGCTGCCCTTGCACGGTGCCAAGGAGGGCGAAGACCCGGCGCGCTCGGCGCCTGGGGTCGAGTACGGCCTTGATTTCCTCATGGAAATGCACCGCGGCGTCAAGAAGACCGTCGGCAAGCGTGTGTTCGTCGTCGGCGCTGGCTTTACCGCCCTCGACTGCGCCCGCGTTGCCCGCCGTCTTGGTGCCGAGGAGGTTACTATTCACCTGCGCACCACCGAGGAATACATCCCCGTTGCCAAGGAGGAGATTTTCGAGGCCAAGAGGGAATCAATAAACATCCTCGGGCTACGCACTCCGGTGGGCCTGCTCACCAGTCCCAAGGGTAAGCTCCGCGGCGTCCGTTTCGTCCAGAACCGCCTTGGCGGCTGGCGCGCCAGCGGGCGCCGCCAGGCGATTCCCATCGAGGGCTCCGAGTTCGACGTCGAGTGCGACACCCTGTTGGTCGCAATCGGCCAGATCACCGTCAACGACTACCTTGACCAGCCCGTGGACCTCGACCGCTGGGGCAACGTCAGCGTTGGCGAGGACGGGATGACATCGCTCGACGGTCTCTTCGCTGCCGGTGATTTCGTCGGCGGCGCCAGCACCGTGATCGAGGCTGTCGGCCATGGTCGCGAGATCGCCCTCAAGCTCGACACCTGGTTGATGGGGCGGGCGCGGCGCAAGGAGGTGGTCAAGGTGGAAGCTGTAGCCGAGCCCTTGCGCGAGCGTGCCTTCGACTTCATTCCCCTTCAGGAAATGCATACGTCCCCCGTCAACGGACGATTCGACGGACTGAAGGTCGAGGTCGAAGAAGGATATGACCTTGATACCGCCTACGAGGAGGCCAAGCGCTGTTACCTCTGTTACTTGCGTTACGAGATTGATATCGACAACTGCATTTACTGTCGCGCCTGTATCGAAGTGGCGCCGCGCAACTGCATCAAGCTGGTCCAGGGCGTCGATATCCGCGACGACGGCGCCTACGGTGAGCTCCAGGAAGCTCGCGAGTGGGACAAGGTCGGCGCCATTTGGATCGACAACAACGAATGCATCCGCTGCGGGGCCTGTTTCATCGTCTGCCCGACACGCTGCATTTCCATCACCAGGACCGAGATGTTCTCCCAGGACATCTGAACCGGGACATCGGAGAATAGGTCAACGCAACAATGTCCGAACCCCTTCATTACGTGATCATCGGCACGGGCGCCGCAGGCACCGAAGCCGCCTTGCATCTTCGACAGCGCGATGCGGATTGCCGTATCACCATGGTGACGGCGGGCCGGCTTTTGTTTATCCGCCGCTACGAACTACCCAAGGTTTTCGACGGCGTCGAAGACTGGCGCGAGCTTCTGGTCTATCCGCCGGAATTCTATGACGAACACGGGATCACCGTCCGCCGCAACAGCTGGGTCACCAATGTCGACCCAGAGCGCCGCGTCCTCGGCATGCGCCACAAGGAAGAGGTTTCCTACGACCGGCTGCTGGTTGCCAGCGGTGGTGGCGGATATATACCGGCGGGCCTCAGTGAGTACCGCCACCTTTTGCAGCGTTTCGCCACCTTCGGCGACGCTATCCGCATGCGCCAGTCCTTGCCCGAAGGGGGCCGGGTTATCATGCTCGGCGCCGACATGACCGGCCTCGACCTGGCCCGCAAACTGACCGCGGCGGGTTTCCGGTTGACCGTTGTCGCCACCGAGCAGCTCTTTTGGCCCCACGAGGTCTCGCCCCGCAAGCGGACCCGCTTCGTCAAGGCCTTAGTAGCCATGGGCATCGAGGTCATTCAGGGCCGTGCCGTCGCCGGGATCGAAGCCACCAACAGCGGTGGGCCGGCACGCCGCGTCGTAATGGACAAAGGCGACCTTCGGGGCGACGTGGTGATACCCTTCTTCGGCCTTATGCCGACGCTGGACTTCATGGTCGGGGCCGGCGTCGACATCGAACGCGGCCTTCTGGTCAATCCGCAGCTTGCCACCACCGACAAGAACATCTGGGCCGCCGGAGATGTCTGCCAGATCTGGTCTCCGGAGGAAAATCACTACCGTTTTTATTACGGTTGGAAGAACGTCAAGATGATGGGCCGGATCGCGGCCCTGAACATGACCGGGGACAACGAGGCCGTGGATACCGTCAAGGAGGAAGACTTGTTCATCAACGCCAACGGCGAGATCGACTCGCCGTTCTGGGAATACGATTAGGAAGAGGCCATGAGTCGCAAACGCAAGCCGGTCACCGATATTCAGATCGCCATCTGCGGGTCCGCCGGTGATGGCACCATCGCCGCCGGCGACATCCTTAAGCGGGCCATGGCCAGGGCCGGGTATAAGGTCATTGCCTTCGACCTCTATCCGGCCGAGATCAGGGGTTTCGGAAAGTGTATCGCGCGCACCCGCATTACCGCCAACCAAGTCTATTCAATGAAGCAGAAGTCAGACGTCCTCATATCGCTCGATGACAGCCACGCCATTCCCCATGTCGACGAGGTCTGCGATTACGGCGCTATCATCTACGAGGACAATCCCATGTCCAAGGTCGAGGAGGGTGGCCATATCTCCGGCCATGCCGCCCCCGCCCATATCCCATATGGCATCCCGTTCCGCGAGATGTCGGAGCGCGCCACGGGTAGTGCCCGTTCCCGCAATATGGTCGCCGTCGGCTACATCGCTGGCCTCTATGGCATGCCCCAGAAGATATTCCACGAGATTGTTACCGCTAAATTCAAGGGCAAGGCGGCGGTAGTGACCACCGGCAACATTGCCGCATTCGACGCCGGCTACGAGGCCGGCGCGGCCACCATACGCCTAGATTTCGGTGTCCTGGAGAGCCGCTCCCGGCGCCGGGGCAAGGCCGACTTGGTGATGATGAATGGCAATGCCGCCACCGTGCGCGGTTGCCTCGATGCGGGCATTGAGACTTTCTTCGGATATCCCATTACGCCGGCAACCTCGATCATGGAGATACTTGCCGCCGAGATGCCGAAGACCGGCGGCCGCCTGGTTCAGACCGAGGACGAGATATCGGCGGTGGCCGCCGCCATTGGCGCCGGTTACACCGGAGCTCGCTCGGCGACCGCAACATCGGGGCCTGGCTTGGCCCTGATGACCGAGATGCTGGGTCTGGGCACCATTGCCGAAGTGCCGTCGGTCATCTTTGTCTCCCAGCGCGGCGGGCCCAGCACCGGAATGCCGACCAAGACCGAGCAATCGGACCTGAACCTGGCGGTTTTCGGGGTCGCCGGCGATGGCCAACGCATTGTCCTCGCCCCGACCAACGTCGAGGGCTGCTACAAATGTGCCGGCAAGGCCTTCGAGATGGCCGAGCAATATCAGACGCCGGTCATCGTGCTCCTTGATCTTTACCTTTCCAATCGCTACGAGGCGGTGGCCTTCCCCGAGAAGAACCCCTTCGTTCGCAAATGCAGCAAAGGTGTTTCACGGCGCGGGACGGGCAGCCCTTACAGCCGATACGCTATCACCGACGATTGGGTCAGCCCGCGCGCGGTGCCCGGTACCGAGGGTTGCCAGCATGCCATTACAGGGCTCGAACACGACGTCTTCGGGCGCCCCAACGACCAAGCCCATGTCCACGAGATGATGAGCCGCAAGCGCCATGAGAAGCTCGAGGCGGCCATCAATCATCCCGACATCACCATCAGCAAACGCTTTGGTGACCGGGGCAAGGTCGACGTCGGTCTGCTGGGCTGGGGCTCCACTTTTGGCGAAATCCTCGAGGCTATGTTCGTGGCCCAAAAGGAGGGAATCAAATGCGCGGCCATGAAAGTGGTCATGCTGTCGCCATTCCCGAAGCCGGCGGTGGTTCCATACCTGGATGACTGTGCTGAGGTCCTGGTGCCGGAATTGAACTACGAGGGCCAGTTCGCCGATCTGGTGACCAGCGCCACCGGTCGTCCCGTGAACCGGCTCAACCGGGTTCCGGGGACGCCCATGCGCGTGGATGAAATCTTGGCTGAAATCCGCCGCCTTGCCGACGGCGCCAAACAGATGGCGGCCGAATGACCGGCGCCGTGAGGACTGGGCGATGACAGACATCAAGAAGCCGGTTTACCTGGAAGAGAAGCTGGAGGAGGTGACCCAGAGCGGGCGCTTGGAATACCGATCCAAGTCCCTGCCAACGTGGTGCCCGGGATGTGGTTATTTCTCCATCGTCGAGGGCATGACTGCGGCTCTCAATCGCCTCCAGGTGCAGCCCAAGGATACAGTGGTCGTAACCGGCATCGGCTGTGCCTCGCGGTTTCCATTTTTCGTCAATACCTATGGCTTCCATACCCTGCATGGGCGCGCCCTGCCCGTGGCGACGGGAATCAAGGTCGCCAATGAGAAATTGACGGTGATCGCCGTAGGCGGCGACGGCGACGCCTTCGCCATCGGCGGCGCCCACATTCCCCACGCGGCGCGGCGCAATGTCGACATGACCTACGTGCTCTTCGTCATAGTTATCTACGGCCTGACCAAAGGCCAGACGTCGCCAACGTCGGTACTTGGCTTCAAGACCGGCACGTCGCCTTACGAGAACCAGGACGCGCCCCTCAATCCGCTGATGATGCTGCTCTCCTATGGGGCGGGCTGGGTAGGTCAGGCTTATGCCGGCCACCCCCATCACCTTGCGGACATGATCCATCAGGCGATCGCTCACCGGGGTTTCTCGTACCTGCACGTTCTGTCGCCCTGCGTTACTTTTGACAAGACCACCAAGACCTACAAGAACCTGGGCGTGATGGTACGTGACCTGCCTGAGGACCATGACGATAGCGACCAGATGGCGGCCATGGGGGAGGCGGCGCGCACCGAAGCACCGGCCATGGGAGTATTCTACCAAAAAGACCGCCCGACCTTGGGTGACGGCCTCCAGGAAATCGTCAAACGAGCCCGGGGCACCCGGACCGCTGGCAAGCGCCGCGCCGCCCGCCAAGCCGCCGAGTAGGCTTTCCTTTTTCCGGCATTGGTGGAAAAATAGCTTTCCCGGGTGAGGAAAGCCGTTTGATCGACGGAGCCGGGTGGCGCCGGAACCGGCGTCAAAAGGGGAAGCGGAGGGTGGCCGCTACCGCAACCCGTTGGGCGAACACAGGCCATGAATAACACAGTTCGTCTCGCTGTATTCGACTGCGATGGTACGCTGGTCGATAGCCAGCACGCGATTGTCGCCGCCATGCATGCGTCCTGCGATGCCCATGGGTATCCGAGGCCGGCTCCTGAGGCCGTGCGCCGGATGGTGGGCCTGCCCTTGACCGAGGCATTCGCACGGTTGCTTCCCGATATCAGCCCGGACGCCTGCGAGAGGCTCCGTGACAGTTACAAGGAAGTCTTCCTCGCCCTGCGCCGCAGCGGACATGTGAGTGAGCCCCTTTACCCTGGTGCCCGCGAGGGCCTTCAAGCCCTGGAGGACGACGGGTGGCTACTCGGGGTTGCCACCGGCAAGGCCATGCGGGGCCTTGTCGCCACTCTTGAAAATCATGGACTGATGGATCGGTTTGTCACCCTGCAAACCGCTGATCGTGCACACGGCAAGCCTCACCCGGACATGCTGCTGCGCGCCATGACCGAGACCGGAGCTGCAAGGCAGGGCACGGTGATGATCGGGGATACGACCTACGACATGGAGATGGCGCGCAACGCCGATACCTTGGCGGTTGGCGTCGCCTGGGGATATCACGGGACCGGCGAACTGCGGGCCGCCGGCGCCCATACGGTGGTGGATGGCTTTACCCAACTACCTGGAGCAATAGAAAACATATTGGAGGCGAAACCATGAGCCGCACCTTGAAAATACTGTCGGCAATCGCCGTACTCTTGGTCGCCGTTGTGGTGGCCGGCGTCGCAGTGCTGAAATCAATCGACTTCAATGAATACCGGGGTCTGATCGCCGAGCAGGTGAAAGGGGCAACGGGACGGGATCTGACGATTTCGGGAGAACTCGATCTCGATATTTCGCTCAACCCGGCCGTCGTTGTCGAGGGTGTGACCTTTGCCAACGCCGCCTGGGGATCCCGCCCGGAGATGGCAAAGCTCAAACGCCTGGAGGCGGAAGTCGAGCTGTTGCCCCTGATTTCCGGTGACGTGCGAGTCACCCGTCTCGTGCTTGTCGGTCTCGACCTCCTTGCCGAGACCGACGCAAAGGGGACCGGAAACTGGGTCATGGCGACCGCCGATCCCAAGGAACAGGCCAAGGCCGAACCGGGCGAGAAAGGGAAAGCAGGGCCTCTGCCGGTCGTGCGAAAGGTGCATATCGAGGACGTGACGCTGACCTACAAGGACGGTCAAAGTGGTGAGACCATGGTCGTTGGAATCGATAATCTCGATGCCAGCGCCGACGGCCTCGACAGCCCTTTGAAGTTGGATCTCAAGGGCACCTACAACGCAGCGCCATTCAGCCTTGCCGGTCAGGTGGGCAGCATCAGCCAGATGCTGGAGGGAGGCTCCAGGTTTCCCGTCAATCTGGAGGCCAAGGCGATGGCTGCCACCGTCAGCGTCGAGGGTGACATCGCTGAACCGCGGGAGGCGAAGGGCCTGAACCTCGTAATCGGTGTCAAGGGCGAGGATCTCACGGCCACTGTCGCCGCCGTTCAAGAGCAGGTGCCGGCGATCAAGGATATTGCCGTTCCTCCCGTCGGCCCCTACGCGGTCGGCGCCCGCGTAAAGGGATCACCGGAGAGCATGTCGGTATCCGACATCAAGGTTTCCATCGGGCGTGCCGAGCAGGTGCTGCTTGCCGTCACCGGTGCGATAGCCGATCCCCTGAATGCCAGGGGCTTGAAGTTGTCCGTGAGCGTCGAAGGCAAGGATATTCATGCGTTTTCCGACCTTGCCGGGGGCCCACTGCCCAAGCTGCCGCCCTTCAAGGTCGCCGCCGACGTGGCGGATATAGAAAAGGGATACGTCATCGATGGCCTGAAGGCGACAGTAGGAAAAAGTGATTTGGCCGGGCGCATGGTGCTTTCGCTCGCCGACGCACCTCCTGGCATCGAAGCCCAGTTGACATCCAATTTGCTCGACCTCGGCGAAATCCTGCCCGAGGGGGCTGGTGACAAGAAAGTGGAGAAGCCGGCGCCGCCGAAGGTCGAGGAAAAGGGAGAGAAAAGGGTGTTTTCAGACGATCCTCTGCCTCTGGACGGTTTAAAGGCCGCCAATGCCGATGTTTCCATCAAGGCGGTACGCATCGTCCTTCCCAACGGGCTGCCACTGGAAAATACCGACATCAAGGTCGTTCTGAACAAAGGACGATTGTCGGTTCAGCCGTTGGCAACCCAGGTGGCAGGCGGCCGCATCGACGGCACCGTCAGTCTGGATGGCTCCGGTGGCAAGGCCCTGTTGAATACGAAGATCGCGGGCAAGGGCGTTGATCTGGGTGGCTTGCTGAAATCCATGAAAATCGACGACTCCACCGAGGGCGGAAAAACCGATCTCGATATCAGTCTCGTCGGTGGCGGCGCGTCCGTGCGCCAGTTGATGGCCGGGTTGAACGGCAAGATCCAGGTAACGGTGGGCGAGGGCAAGATCAAGAACACGGCCCTCGACTGGGTTGGTGGCGACGTCTTCACCCAGGCCTTCGACAAGATCAATCCACTGGCCGAGAAAGAGGAGTACACATACCTGCAATGCGCCGTCGTCCGCTTCCTGATCAAGGACGGCATGGCCAACGCCGACAAGGGCGTCGCCATCGAAACCAAGAAAATGAACATTGTTGGCAGCGGCGCCGTGAACCTGAAGACCGAAGGCCTCGACTTTGCCGTGCAGCCCCAGGCGAAAGAAGGGGCGGGGGTCAACCTGACGGGATCCGTGGCGAGCATGATGCGGGTCAGCGGCACCCTGGCCGAGCCCGGTGTCGGGCTCGATGCCCTGGGAGCGGCGAAAGCTGTTGGCAAGGTTGGTACGGCCCTGGCAACCGGCGGCTTGTCCCTTCTTGCCGACGGCCTTCTCGGAGGAGATCAGGCCGACGAGGCACCGTGCCTGACGGCGTTGGGCAAGGCGCCCAAGAAGAAGACGAGTGCCGCGG
>JAJFIG010000035.1 GCA_021775195.1 Rhodospirillales bacterium
CCGGTGACGTTGGGCGGCGGCATCATGATGGTGTAGGGGGCGGCCGGTGAAGCGACATCGGCGCTAAAAGCCCCCGATGCCTCCCACAGATTGTAGATATTTTCCTCGACCTGGGTCGGCCGATAGGTCTTGTCCAGCATCGCCGAACCGTCCTCTTGGGTGCAATTTCAGATGAAATAGCCGGGCATCACGTGATGGGGGCGGCCGGAGTCAACCGGCCAGCCGCCTGTAGCGGGCCGGAAGCGTCAGTCCTCCAGCTTCTCCGCCCGGTTGATCATGTGGTCGATTTCCTTTTTCACGAGACGCTCGATCAGGTAGGGAAGGTTCCGGTCGAGCCATTCCCGCAGGATCGGCCGCAGCATCTCCCTGACCATACCCTCCAACGTAACGGTACTGGCGCCGACGGGAATATCCCGCTGGCTCAGGATAGCTCGCGCCAACTCCGACAGGACATCGGTAGAGCTATCGGCGGTTGGTGCCGAAACGATGGGGGTGGCAACCATGGTCTCGGTCAACTCGAGGACATCCACGCTATCCGCTTCCCCACCGAGGAGGGGCTCAGGTTCGAGCGCGGGAATCGGTTCCGGTTCCGGTTCCGGTTCGGGTTCGGGCTCTGGTTCGGGTTCCGGTTCGGGATCGGCGTCAGCCAGTTCGATTACGGGTTCGGGTTCGGGTTCGGGCTCAGGCTCGGGTTCCGGCTCAGGCTCAGGCTCCGGTTCGGGTTCCGGCTCAGGCTCCGGTTCGGGTTCCGGTTTTGCCTCAGCCACCGGCTCAGGCTCAGGCTCAGGCTCAGGCTCAGGCTCAGGCTCCGGTTCGGAATCCGGCTCCGCCGCCTGTTCCTCTTCACCATCCTCGGAAAGGATCCGACGGATGGAGGCAAGGATGTCCTCCATCGAAGGTTCTTGGCCGCCTTCTTCTTCCGTCTGCCCGTCTTCTGCGCTCATCGCTTGATCACTCATTTAAAGGCCACCATGCACAAGACTAGATCACGAAACCGTGGAACGCCACCAGCAACTTGCTTGGGCACCCATTGGCGGTGTTGCCATGCCGGTCGCTATTTGGCCGGCGTCGCGGCCCCATCCATTTGTTCGACATCGGCGGTACTGCTGCCGCCAAACCATTTGCCCTGAACTTCCTGATAATGGCGTTCGGGATCATACAACTCGACCGGAAGATTCAGATGCCGGGCCGTCAACTCGCCGACGGCCTCCTTCAACTCGAATGTCGCCACGACCTCGTCCCGTTGCGCCCTGACCAGATTGACGCTGGCGTCCAAAAGTTCCTGCTCCGCATCCAGGATATCGAGAACCGTGCGCGCACCCACTTCGGCCTCCCGCTGGACACCCTCAAGCGCGATCTTGTTGGCGTCAACCTGGGCCTGGAAGGATTTGACCCGCGCCCGAGCCGTCATCAGCGCTTCCCAGCCCCCCGTTGCCCGTTCAATCACATCACGGCGGGACTGGCTCACCAGCAGGCGCTGTTGCCCAGCAGTCTGTTTTGCCTCGCGCAGACGGGAATAGACGGCGCCCGATTGGTAAAGCGGGACAGTGATGTTCGCCCCGATCGCCCTCTCATCGGCGCGGCTCGTGTTGTTAAACGACTCGAGCCGCCGGTTCATCGTGCCCGTGAGATTGACCGTCGGCAGCAACTCGCCCCGGACTTCATCGATGGCATCGCGCGACGACCTCTCGTCGAACTGAGTCGCGATCACGTTGGGATGGTTGGCCTCGGCGAGGCTCATGGCCTTTTCCTTCCCGGCTGGCACGTTTTGTTTCACCACCGGCACGGTCAACTTTTCGGGTGTCCGTCCAACTACGTTACGATAGGCCGCGCGGGAAATTTCAAGGTCACCCTCCGCCTTGATGCGATCGGCCCGGGCGCCCGCCAATCGGGCCCTTGCCTGGCTGACATCGGTTCGGGTGACTTCACCGACCTGAAAACGATCCTGGGTCGCCTCCAGCTGACGCTGCAACACTTGTTCATTGTTGATATTGAGCTCCAGCACGGCTTGATCCCGTAACACGTCCATAAAAGAGGTTGCCGCCGCCAGAAGGGTTTCTTGTTCCGTGGACTGCAATCGGGCGCGTTCGGCCTGCACGGCATTCTTCGCCTGTCGTGTCGCCGCTTCGGTACGAAATCCGCGGAACAGGGGTTGCGTGAGGTTGAGCGATACTCCGCGGGGGCTCCGGGTTTGATTTTGGCCACCCGAGCCGCCTGTACGCACGTTGGCGAAGGTATCCGAACGTTCAATGTCGCCCGTCACATCCAGGGTCGGGCGCCAATTGGACAAGGCCTGCGGCACCTGTTCGTCGACGGCACGCAAATTCGCACGCGCGGCCCGCAAAGCCGGATTGTTGAGATAGGCGGCGGCCAGGGATTCCTCCAGAGTCTGCCCACGGGCATCACCCATCGGGAAGATCATCCAAATGCCGATGACGAGGGTTAGCACCTTAGTCATCAATGGTCCCCACCTTACCCTTTACCAAAGTGCCCCGTTAGGGCGCTCAGTCTATCCCTGTCGCGACTCGAAGGCAAAAAAATCAGCAACTTGCGTCAGTGTGCAATGAGCCTGGCCGTTGAATCCCAATCGCGGACCGAATCCCTTGACGTGGCCCGAACGGCCACGACCGCATTCGTTTGATGCGTCAGAATGCGAAGGTGGGTGCCGGCGTGAAACCAGGCAGGGACGGCGTACCGGCATCAAATATCTCACGGCGCGACAATAGTCCCTTGTGCCGGGTGATTATCGTTCCCCTGCCCATCTTGTTTGCGCCCACCACGGCGACCAGGCGACCGTCCTCCGCCAGCTGTTCCGTGATCCCTTCCGGTATCTCATGGACCGACCCGCCAAAGACGATGACATCGTATGGAGCCTGCTTGGGGTAGCCGTCGTTCAAGGGCCCCTCGACAACCGCCACCGTATCGATACCCAGTTCGGCAAGGGTCTCCGTTGCCTTCACCGCCAGACCGGGGTCGCTTTCCAGGGCCACGACGGTGCTCGCCAGGCGCGCCAGCACGGCCGCCCCGTAACCGGTGCCGCAACCGATATCCAGCACCATGTCGCCCGAAGCCACTTCGGCTTCCTGCAGAAGACGCGCCAGAACCATGGGTTCCATGAGAAACCTGCCCTGCCCCAGGGACACGGCCTCGTCCACATAGGCGATGCCCTGAAGGTCGTCGGGAACGAAAGCCTCGCGGGGCAATTCCTCCATCGCCGAAATGACGAGGGGGTCCGTTACCCGGTTGGTGCGGATCTGGCTTGCGACCATATTCTTGCGGGCGGTGGTATAGTCCATGAGTGCACCATCGGTCACGGTTTTTGGGTTTAACAGCTTGCGAGCGGTATATACTGCCATGACGCGTCAAACACAATGGCGGGGTACTGTTCTCCAGTGTCTTGACCAGTAAAATGACAAAGTCTAAGGTCCCTCTCCTTCGCGGCCAGGAACGGCGTTTGCTCTTGCAGGCCCTTTCCCTGTTTCGTAGGTTGGCGCGGTGGCGGAGTGGCTACGCAGCGGCCTGCAAAGCCGTGAACACCGGTTCGATTCCGGTCCGCGCCTCCATCTAATCCGGCGTAGCTCAGCTGGTAGAGCAGATGACTGTTAATCATCGGGTCGTAGGTTCGAGTCCTACCGCCGGAGCCAATAAAAACAAGGCCCTAGCCGGAAACGGCTGGGGCCTTGACCCTTTTGGGATAGCAGTAATCAGAATTACCGTGAAAAAAAGCCCGCCGAAGTGTAGCGCGCCGCTTAGTTTTGTGAGTCTCGCCACTTAATTTTGTTGCCCGTGAAAGGGCCTTAAACAGCCCATTAGTGGTTGTATATCAGGAAATCAGCGACGGCGGGAGTACAACTGACGACGGGCGGTTCGCTGATGACATGCCACCGCTGTCCGTTGAACATTCCGTATTAACGCGTGGCGGTGGGCGTAGACTTCTCGCTGAACTCGACCATCTCCCGGAAGACTTTGTCGAAATCGCGCGAGCGGTAGACCCGCTCAATGCCGATACCATCCTTCGTCAAATAGAGATGATGAAAGTCGCCGCCTATCCCAGCCCTCTTCTCGGGAGGTAGAGCGTCGTCAATCTTCTTTTGCTTCTTGGTGATACGAACGAGGTCCTCCAGGTTCCGAACCGTAATGCCGGGCACAGTGTCGGGATGCAACCAACATCCGTCAGGTATCCTTGCGGACATAAACTCGTTCTCCGCCTTGTACTCAATTCCAACGACTCGGCCTTCCGATGGCACCCAACCGAAATGGCAGACGGTGGCCTTCGCACCCATCATATTGAGCCCCTGATCGCTGCAAACCTCGACGTGGCGTTGCCACAATTCGCGGTATAACTCTGGTATGTCTGGGTCGGCTTCGTCGACATCGCGTGCAATGATTTTCGTCATCAGGGCTTTTAGGCAGTTGAGAGCGAACACGCCCTGACCCATCATGGCGAAAGCCCCGTTCAAGTGCGGGAGGGCGTGAACCTTGCTAGTGTAGAAGCACGGCGTGTTCTGAGGTCCGATCGTGCACAACGTGTCGGAGATCAAGCTGAGGAAGTCACGTCGTAGCACAAAATTCAAAGCAGTCATGGGTCATGCTAGAGGAATTAGAGACCATCCACAAAGTGGCCAAGAAGTAACGCTCCGCGTCGTGCGTGATGCCACCCACTACCTATCGTCAAGCTCCACATTAAACTCGCCCATAGCGTACATGTTCAGGCTAATCATAGGTGCCGCTGGAAATTTCGACTCGTACTCTGCTTGAAAATGCCCGCTGAAAATCCCCTCCTTAAAA
>JAJFIG010000341.1 GCA_021775195.1 Rhodospirillales bacterium
CACCCCGGAGTCGCTGCTCTCGATCATCGGCGCGGTGGAGGACGGGCTCGAGGCCGGTGAGCCCATCCGCACCGCCCTGGCGCTGCACAGTCTCCGCTCGGTTCCCCCTGAGGGGATTTCGGACGCCGTCTCGGCCTTCCGCGGCAACAGCCCGGACGGCCCCGTACACATCCACGTCGCCGAGCAGGAGAAGGAGGTTGCCGAGTGCCTCGCCTGGTCCGGCGCCCGTCCCGTGCGCTGGCTGCTCGACAACGTCGCCCTCGACGCCGGCTGGTGTCTGGTCCATGCCACCCACATGGATGCCGGAGAGACCGCCGGCCTCGCCGCCAGCGGCGCCATCGCCGGCCTGTGTCCGACCACCGAGGCCAATCTCGGGGACGGGATCTTTCCCCTGGCGGCGTTCCTGGAGGCCGGCGGGCGCATGGGCATCGGTTCCGACAGTCACGTCGGCGTCGATCCGGCGGCGGAACTGAGGCTGCTCGAGTATACCCACCGGCTGCTCGGGCGCCGCCGCAACGCGCTCGGCACCGCCACCCGCTCGGCGGCGGCAACCCTGTTCCAACGGGCGGCAAGGGGCGGGGCCCCGGCGCTGGGACGGCCTTGCGGCGTGCTCGCCCCCGGCCATGCCGCCGACCTCGTCGTCCTCGACGCCGATGCCGTCGACCTCGCCGGACGCCAGGGCGACGCGGTCCTCGATTCTCTCGTCCTCACGGCGGCGCGCCCCCCCGTCCATCGGGGGATGGTCGGCGGCCGCTGGGTCGTCGAGGACGGAAAACTCCCCGGGAGCGAAGGGATCGCCGAGCGCTACCGCCGGACTCTCCGCCGGATCCTCGGCTAGTCCGGCGGCTCGGCGCAGGATCGTTCGTCGAACACGGATGAACACGAATGAACACGGATGAACGGTGGTTTCCCCCGAATGGAATCCGGGCTGGAGTTCGTTCTCGTTTATCCGTGTGAATCCGTGTTCATCCGTGTCCCATCCAAAGGCATCGGATGTTAATCGGAGAAACCGCCGCAGATGGTTTCCGGCGCCTTCGTGAAAATTTCCAACTATTCGGGTGGCTCGGCGCCGGTCCGGGACGTGATCAGGCCGTAGTGTTCGATGCGGCGGTGGCGGGCGAAATCGAAGATCGTCTGTTTATAGAAAGCCGTCTCGTCGAGGTCGCAGTCGGCGACGATCAGCTCGTCGCCCATGGATTCGGCCTTGGCGACGATCTGCCCTGAAGGATGGACGATGACCGAGCCGCCGAGAAGCTCAAAACCGTCCTCGACCCCGGCCTTGGCGACGGCGACCACCCAGGTCGCGTTCTGATAGGCCCCCGCCTGGACCGACAGCTCGTTGTGGAAGGTCCGCATCTCCGCCCCTTCCTCGGGGCGCTGGGAGTTGGTCGACGGGGTGTTGAACCCGATCAGGACCATCTCCACACCCTGCAGGCCCATGACCCGGTAGGTCTCCGGCCAGCGCCGGTCGTTGCAGATGCACATGCCGAAGATGCCACCCATGGTGCGCCAGACGGGAAAACCCAGGTTGCCGATCTCGAAGTACTTCTTCTCCAGGTGCTGGAAATGGCGCTCGGGATCGTATTCACCGTGCCCGGGAAGGTGGATTTTTCGGTACCGGCCGACGGTCTCGCCGGCGCCGTCGACCAGGATCGCGGTGTTGAAATGGCGCCGTTTTTCTTCCGTGCCGGCGATTTCCGCATAACCCAGGTGAATCCCGATGCCGTGGGCCTTGGCGCGATCGAAGAGCGCCGCCGTATCCGCGTTCGGCATATCGGCCTCGAAATAGGCATCGATCTCGCTCTCGTCATCCATGTTCCAGCGCGGGAAGAACGTCGTCAGCGCCAGTTCCGGGTATACGACCAGATTGCAGCCCTCCTCATGAGCCTGTTCCAGCAGATCGATCATCCGCTCAACCGCCACGGCGCGGCCTTCGCCTTTCTGCAGGGGGCCCATCTGTGCGGCGCCGACGCGAACGACTCTCGGCATGACCGTTTCTCCTTTGTTTTCTTCGGTTCGATGCTTGCCGCCCCGGTCGTCCTTAGTCGGGCTGCAATCACTAATGGTAGTGGCGCGCCACCGGCCGATCAAGCCGGGCTCGGAGGCCGGACCGGACTCTATTGGCCGCTCCGGCGGGGGCGGGATATAGTCGGTCCGGTATCCAGATAACGGAACGAATTCGGCCATGGCGACCTTCGATACCATCATTCGCGGCGGCACGGTGGTGACGGCGACGGACCGCATGGACTGCGACGTTGCCGTCAGGGACGGCAGGATCGCCGCCCTCGGCCACGATCTCGGCGACGCCGCCCGCGAGATCGACGCCGGCGGCATGCTCGTGTTGCCCGGCGGCGTCGAGGGCCATTGCCACATCGAACAGAAGTCCTCGACCGGGATCGTCAACGCTGATGATTTTTACAGCGCCACCGTCTCGGCGGTTTTCGGCGGCACCACCACGGTCATTCCCTTCGCCGCCCAGCACCGGGGCGATTCCCTCAGGCATACCGTCGAGGCCTACCACGCCCTGGCCCGTCCAAAGGCGGTGATCGATTACGGCTATCACCTCATCATCTCCGATCCCACGGACCAGGTCATGGGCCAGGAGCTGCCGGCCCTGGTCAAGGACGGCGTCACCTCGTTCAAGGTCTACATGACCTACGACCAGCTCAAGCTCGACGACTATCAGATGCTCGACGTGCTGGCGGCGGCCCGGCGCCACGGCGCCCTGGTGATGGTGCACGCCGAAAACCACGACATGATCCGCTGGCTCAGCGACCGCCTCGTCGACAAGGGATATACCCAGCCCAAATATCACGCGGTCAGCCATGCCCGCATCGGCGAGGCCGAGGCCACCCACCGCGCCATCCAGCTTTCGGCCCTGATCGACGTGCCGATCCTGATCGTCCACGTTTCCGCCGAGGAGGCCATGGACGAGATCCGCCGCGCCCAGGGGGCGGGCCTGAGTATCTACGGCGAGACCTGCCCGCAATACCTGTTCCTGACCGCCGCCGACCTCGACCGCGAGGGCATGGAGGGGGCCAAGTTCTGCTGCAGCCCGCCGCCCCGGGACGCCGCCGCCCAGGAGGCCATATGGCGGGGATTGGCGAACGGAACCTTCGCCGTCTTTTCCTCCGATCACGCCCCCTACCGCTTCGACGAAACCGGAAAGCTCAGCGCCGGCCCGGCGCCGCCGTTCACCCGCATTGCCAATGGCGTGCCGGGGATCGAGTTGCGCCTTCCCCTGCTGTTTTCCGAGGGCGTCGGCAAGAACCGCATCGACATCCACCAGTTCGTCGCCCTGACCGCGACCAACGTCGCCAGGCTCTACGGCCTTCATCCGCAGAAGGGCACTATCGCCGTCGGCGCCGACGCCGACATCGCCATCTGGGACCCGGAGAAAGAGGTGACAGTGACCCACGACATGCTCCACGACGCCGTCGGCTACACCCCCTACGAGGGCCGGCGCATCAAGGGCTGGCCGGTTGTGGTTTTCAGCCGCGGCCGGATCGCGGTCGAGGACGGGGACCTGAAGGTGGAACGGGGAAGCGGGGCGTTCCTGACCCGGGCCCTGTCCGATGCCGCTCGGCCCCTCGGCCGGCGCCAGCCCGAGATGGACCCGGAGCGGAATTTCGGCGCCGAGATCATCGATGGCGGCTGAATGCCAGGGCCGGCGAAGGCCATGAGCGGGGACGCAAACGGCCAGCGCATCGTCGTCGTCAATCCCAACTCGACGGAGGCGGTGACGGCGGGCATCGACGAGGCCGTCGCGGCGTTCCGTTTCGCCGGCGGTCCCACCGTTCATTGTCTGACCCTTGCCGAAGGTCCGCCCGGGATCGAGACCCAACAGCACATCGACGGGGTTGTTGCCCCTCTCTGCGATCTCGTTGCCCGGGAGGAAGCCTTGGCCGACGCCTTCGTCATCGCCTGCTTCAGCGATCCGGGCCTCGACGCGGCCCGGCGGCGGACGGTGAAACCGGTGATCGGCTGCGCCGAAAGCGCCTTCCTCACCGCCCTCATGCTCGGCCGGCGGTTCGGCGTCATCGCCATCCTGCCCGAGTCCGCCGAGCGTCACCGGCGCTACGTCCGCCGGCTCGGGTTGGAATCCCACTTCGCCGCGAGCCTGCCCGTGGGTCTGGGGGTGACGGCACTGGAAGGTGACGGCGTCGCGGAGCGGCTGGCGGACGTGGGCCGAAGCCTGATCGCCGACCACGGCGCCGACGTGCTGATTCTCGGCTGTGCCGGTATGGCCCGCCACCGGGAAGACCTGGCGGCGGCCCTGGGTGTTCCGATCATCGATCCCACCCAGGCCGGCGTCGCCCATGCCCTCGCTACCGTGCGCCTGGGTTATGTAACGGCGCCCCGGGACGGCGCCTGAGGCCTCAGTCGAAGTAGCCGGCGCGGACCGCCATGCCGATCAGGTTGACGATCAGCCGCCCGGCGGTGATCGAGGTGATCCCGTTGAGGTCCCGTTTCGGCGTGATCTCGACGATGTCCATGCCCACGACCCGGCCCTTGCCGACCAGGCCGTGGATCAGCTTGCGGGCCTGGGGAAAGGTCACGCCGCCGGGCGCCGGCGCCGCGACCGCCGGCATGACCGCCGGATCGATGCCGTCGGCGTCGATGGTCAGGTAGTAGCGGCCACCGTCGGGGATGCGCGCCAGGACCGCGTCCATGCCGATGTCCTGGAGCTCGACGTCGGGAATGATCTCGGCGCCGTAGGCTTGGGCCGCCTCCACTTCCTCGGCCCGGGCGCTGCCCGTCGAGCGCATCCCGATCTGGACGATGCCCTCGATATGGTCCATTTCCGAGGCCCGCCGGATGGTGCTGGAATAGCCTTCCTTCACGCCGTTGATCTGATCGCGCCAGTCGAAGTGGGCGTCGACATGGACCAGGGTGATGGGGCCCCTGTCTTCGAAGGCCCGGAACACCGGGATCGGCACCCCGTGATCGCCGCCGATGACGATGGGCAGTGCCCCGGCGCCGAGGATCTTGCGCACCGCCTGCTCCGCCATGGGATAGTGGGCGCCCAGGTCCCGGGCGTCGCCGGGCACGTCGCCGCAGTCGACGACGCGGATGTCCTTGCCGTCGAACAGTGTCCCCCCGAGGTCGAAGTCCCAGCGCTCCAGCGACCGGAAGGCCCGTTCCGAGAACCGGCGCACGGCGGTTGGCGCGTTGGTCTGGTCGTTGGTGACCTCGGCGATCCGGTAGGGGTCGCCGTACGGAATGCCGAGAACGGCGACGTGGGCATCCAGATTGGCCAGGTCGAGGGCGAGGGGAAAGTCGAGGAAGGTACTGGCGTCCTGCCTCGGCGGCACGGTCAGCGGTGAGGACACGGGAAGCCTCCTTGCGGTCGGTTGCGTTGTCCGGTGGCCAGTGTAGCGAAAACGCCCCGCCCCGGTCAGCGCCTTTGACGTGCTTCACGCCGCGCTCGCCCGGAAAACCGACCTGCCGCCATCAAATTGACTCTATTTGACCGGACCGTGCTCTCGCGCGAACAGAAAGAAGTGTTTCGAATGGGTGGTTTTGGGCCGGTTTTGATCCGGAACAGACATTTGGCTAACAGCGCAGGCCCTTAGTTGGCGGATCCGCGCACCACAACTACCGGTCCCCTAACTTAAGGGGCTTAAGCGATGACGCGGAAGCTCCCTGTTTGTTCTAGTTGTGGGTCAGCGCTCGGATCCATCACCGGGCCGATCTAGGTTGTTTATTGTTTTTATTGGTGTTTTTGCACCTGGCGCCGGGAATTTATGGTCTTTTTGCCACCAGGGACTCTTTACGTAAGGGTGATTTTCCGGCACCCTAGGAACATCAATGGGAGCATTTAGGATTTACGGGGGCACTTTAATGGAACGTCGTCCGTTCTATTCGGGGTGGCTCGCCGCAGGGATTCTCGCGGCGACGGTTGCGGTTTCCTGGCCGGTGGCGCCTGCCGGTGCCGGTGCCGAGACCCGTCAGGAACGCCAGCATGAACGGGCCGACGCCCTGCGCGAACGGGCCAAGGACAACGCCCGCCGCAACCTGGGGTACAGGGACGTCCAGGACCCCGAGCATGGCTTCGACCGCAATGTGGATTTCTATTCCCTCGGCCAGCAGATCAAGCGCCTCGGCGCCATGATCCAGCGCCTTGCCGACCCGGCGGCGGCTCAAGTGCCGCCCCTGGCCAAGCTCGGGACCGGTGGACCGGACCAGCCACTGGACGTTGCCGGCATTTACGGGCCCGATGGCCCGACCGTCAAATCCGTGCGCCTGCTTTTGGAATACCGGCTGCTGGTGGCGGGCAATCCGCGGCTCACCGTCGGCAAGGTGGCTGACACCGGCGACGGGATCATTGCCGAAGTGGTCACCGCTGACGGGTCCCTGGTCGAGAAATATGCCGTCGACAAGAAAAGCGGCGCCTGGTCGCCGGTCAGGTAGCGGGTGCGGCCCGTTTCTTTCACGCCGGTTCCGCCGGCTTCCTAATTTTGAACAGTCGAAGATTGCACATGAGGTTAAGGCAATGAACAGATGGATTCCAACGGTGGCACTGGTCGGCGCGCTCGTCCTCGGGGGGCTGTCCGGACCGGTGTTCGCCGATGCCGGCGACGACGACCTGGAAAAACTCATGAATCCCGAAGCAGCGGAAGAGGACGAAAAGCCGGCTGCCGATGCCGAGCCGTCCACGTCCACGTCCACGCCCGCGCAGCAGGCCGGCCCGGTACAGATCCTCAACGGGCCGATCCCCATGGTCAGTGGCCCAAGACGCACCGTTGCCGTCGGCAAGTTCGACGCCACCGGCGCCTTCACCGCCAAGTACGGCAACTGGGACGTCGGCGGCGGCATGGCGGCCATGCTCACCTCGGCCCTCGTCGAATCCAAGCGCTTCATCGTCGTCGAGCGCGCCGGTCTGCAGAACATCCTCTCCGAACAGGAACTCAAGGGCGCCGGCCTGACCAACCCCACAACCGGCCCGGCCCGGGGCAAGCTGATCGGCGTGCAGATTCTCATCTTCGGCGCGGTCACCGAATTCGGCGATTCCGACGAGGGCGGCGGCATCAGCATCGGCGCCTCGGGTGG
>JAJFIG010000342.1 GCA_021775195.1 Rhodospirillales bacterium
CGTACCATGGTTTCCGAAGGCGCCGTTTTCTCGGAAGGAACCATCGAGACCCTGCAGACCACGTACGTCCGCACCGCCCAGGAGATGATAAGGAAGTACCACGGCGCCGCCCTGATCAACGACCTCCCCTTCGACCGGGACCGCGAGGACCTGGCCGTCAAGACCTTCGCCGAGGGCTTGCGCATCGGCGCCGAGTCGTTCCTCGAGGAACCCCTGGGGCATCCCGAGATGCCGAGTTGGAACAAGGTGACGTCCGTGTTTCCCCGCTTCCCCGAGATGCTGCGCGAGGCGGTCGAGAACGACGCATGACGGGCGCAACCGTAAGGGATGACGCGCTACCGCCGGTGACCCCGGCTCCCTTCATCGTCTTTTCCGATCTCGACGGCACGCTCCTGGACAGGGACGACTACTCCCACGGCGGAGCCCTGCCGGCCCTTCGCCTGCTCGATCGGCACAACATCCCCCTCGTACTGTGCACCAGCAAGACCCGCGCCGAGGTCGAGTTCCACCGTCGCCGCCTTTCCAATTGCGCCCCCTTCGTGGTCGAGAACGGTGGCGCCGTCTACATCCCCGAGGCGTATTTCCCGTTCCCGGTCGATTACGACCGCGCATCCGGCGGCTACCATGTCATCGAATTGGGTGCCCCTTACCAGTCCTTGGTCGGGGCTCTGGTCGACCTCAGAAATACCACGGGTGTCGCCCTGCGAGGCTTTTCCGACATGAGCGCCGGGGAAGTCGCCTCTCTCTGCGGCCTGTCCCTGCGACAGGCCGAGCTGGCCAAGCAGCGGGAGTACGACGAGCCTTTCCTGGTTCCGGACCCCGACGAGGTCGCCACCGTCCTCGACGCCGCCGAAATTCCCATCACCCGGGGCGGACGATTCTATCACGCCTCCTCCAGCGACAAGGGGCGGGCGGTGTCGTTGCTCATCGACCTGTTCCGGCGATCCCACCCCGGTGCCCGCACTATCGGCATCGGCGACGCCGCCAACGACCTGCCCCTGCTCGAGGCCGTCGACATTCCGGTGGCCATGCCGGGTACCGACGGCAGCTACGACCCCGGGATCGCCTGTCCCGGACTGCGCCACGCCGACGGAGCGGGTCCCGCGGGCTGGAACGCCGTAATAACCGGACTCGTCGACACCCCCTCGCCCGTCTCGCCAAGCTAAGGAAGAGTACGCCATGGAAGATCTAAACCAATTGAAGGCCGCGGTCCGCGGCAAGCGGATTCACCTGTTCGGGCCCCCGGGCTGCGGCAAGGGCAACCGTTCCAAGGACCTGCAGGCCCTGGGCCTGGTCCACGTCGCCTCGGGCGGCGCCCTGCGCGCCAAGGTGCGCGACGACCCCGACTCCGAACTGTCGAAGACCGCGCAGGAGATCATGAAACGGGGCGAACTGGTTCCCGACGAAATCGTCGTCCCCGTGGTTATGGAGCACCTGAACAAGCCCGAGTGCAAGGAGAACGGTTTCATCCTCGACGGCTTCCCCCGCACCAAGGCCCAGGCCGACCTTCTCTTCTCACAGGTTGATCTCGACCTCGTCCTCCTCCTCGACGTGCCCCGGAGTTTCCTCATCTTCGGCGTCGTCGGCGCCAACCGCCGGGCCTGTGTCAGTTGCGCCAGCGGCTACAGCGATTTCGATCCGCCCAAGGTCGAGGGCGTCTGCGACCGCTGCGGCGGCACCATCGTCCAGCGCGCCGACGACACCGCCGAGACCATCAGCAAGCGCCTCGACGGCTACGACGCCGAAACCCGCGCCTTCCTCCCCGATCTCGAAGCCCGCGGCATCGTCGAGGTCCTGCCCATCACCGTCGCCGACGACGACGACGTCGGCGAGAGCCGCCTGAAGACCCTTCTTGGCGAAGTCTACCGGGTCGACATTGGGGATGGCGGCACGGCGCGCATGCTGAACCTGGACGGCATGCGCGAGCGTCTCTACGGGTTCCTGGCGAAAAAATTCATGTAAGGGGGCAATCATGTCATCGAAGCCGCTCAACGTCCTCGCCGAAAATCTGGGACTGGGATACCTGGTCCGCCGCCTGCACGGTGCCTATTGCAACCTGGTCCATCCCGAATACGACCTTTTCAACGCCCTTGCCCTGAAGAGCGGCCTGCCGGGCTCGGACGTCTTCAAGTTCACAACCGATGGCAAGGAGGTCACCCTCGTCCCCATGGGGCAGCATCTCGACCAGCACGGCAGCGACGAGATCACCGACCTCAGTTCCCTGCGCGTCGATTTCGAGAAACCCGACGGCAAGATCGACTGGGTTACCAAGTTCCGCCTTCACCAGGGCCAGTACCTTTCCGAGTTCGTCACCGAGGGCCCGGTACGCATGCACTACCTTCCGGAAGCCAAGCGCCTTGCCGCCGGGGGCGGCCGCAACCGGCTGCTGACCCTCATGCGCCTCGGCTACCGCAACGCCAAACAACTCCGCGAAGCCACCTGGGACGAGGCGAACCAGTGCTACGTCAATGGTGACATCGCCATCAACACCCCCGGCAACCCGGTCTGGGACGACATCCCCCCCGACACCACGCGCCAGGGCTGGGTCGACAAGACCACGCGCTGGACCGATGCCTGGAAGCAGGGGCTGAAGCTGACCCTGGGCGAGGTCTACGACGCCGTCTTCAAGTAGCGGCGGTTAGAGCATTATCCGACCAAATGGAATCAATTTGATGGAGGCAAATCGGTTTTCCGGGCAGGCGCGGCACGAAGCGCGATGCAGCGCATCGGGCGAGGGTCGCAACGCACCCGGGGAACCGATGTGCCCCACCGAAGGCCGGGTGCTTTTGCGCCGTGGCGTCGTTGCGTCTCTTTGCCGATGCCCTGCATCGGCATGCGACCCGCGCCTAACCACGGCACAAAATCATCCCGG
>JAJFIG010000343.1 GCA_021775195.1 Rhodospirillales bacterium
GGCGCCATCGGGGGGCATCGAGGGGCCTTGGGGGTTAACGCCACTCCTCGCCAGCGGCCACATGACCAATATTTCCGGCCATGGGCCTGTCGTTGTCGAATTTGTGAAATTGCCGTTGGCCGGCGCCATCGCTCACATCAGCTCCCTTGCTGGCAGGCTTGTTTCGGTTGTCGACGATGGCCCAGGCGTGCCGGTCCTCGTGTGATGGCGATCACACCCGGCCATCAACAAACCGTGAATGTGGGCTAGGAGCCGGCCTCTTTTGTCAGCAGCCCGCCTCCGCCCTGGGTAGGCCGCGGATGGCGTAGACGGCCGTTTCCCCGGCGCGGCCGCGGACGGTGACCTTGCCCATGGCTTCGAAACCGTAATCGCCGCCGGCTTGGTGGACGGTTTCCTCGGCCGCCAGGATGTAGGTTCCGTATTCCTTGTTGAGTTGTTCAAGCCTGGCCGCGATGTTGACCTCGTCGCCGTGTACCGTGAACAGCAGCCGTTCCTTGGTGCCCACGGCACCGGCGACTACCTGCCCGGTGTTGATGCCGCACCGGGTTTTCAGCTCGATTTCGTTGCCGAAACGTTGTTCGTGGACGATCCGTTGGATGCCGATGGCGGCGCGTACGGCGTTGGCGGCGTGGTCGGGGTCGTGGGTGACCGTGTTGAAGGTAATCAGCATGGCATCGCCTTCGAACTGGGTGATGACGCCGCCATGACGGTCGATCACCGTCGAGACGGCGGCGAAGTATTCGTTCAGCGTACCCACCAGCTCTTCCGGCCCCATGCCCTCGGAAATGGTGGAGAACCCTTCGATGTCGGTGAACATGACGCTGGCGAACCGGGTCTCGCCGTCCCCCGGCTGCAGCGCCTCCTCGGCGGTGGTGATCTTGTCGGCGATTTCCGGCGACACGAACCGCGACAGGTCATGGGCCGCCGTGTGATCGACGATGGCCCGGGTCAGCAGGCGCCGCGCCCGCACCAGGGCCACCGCCAGGACCAGGGTGACCAGGAGGATGGACAGGATCTTGTCGATTTCCGCCCCCACCAGAACCATATTGGAGGTCAGGTAAAGGACGTAGTTCCGGGTGATGGGGTCGGTCATGCCGGCGAGGGCATAGAGAAGCAGGATCACCCATCCCACCGCCCCGGCAATTCCCGCCGTGATGACGTATTTCGGGTCGAAACGAAGGGCGCGGAGCGAAATGAAGATGAACACATAAAGGAGCGTCGGCGCCTTCAGGTAGAACGGCGCCGGCTGTTCGTACTGCAGGTGGAAGCTCCAGATCAGGACCATCAGCAGGCCCATGTCCATGATCACCGAGGCGAACAGCAGGACCCGCGGCAAGGCCCGCCGGTAGGCGAACGACAGCCGGATCACGGTGAACAGGCAGTACATGGCGAGCGCCCACGGTACCGGCGTGAATCCTGTGCCGGCCGATGTTTTCGGCGCGATGGTATAGAGCGCGGCGAAGAACCCGACCAGCAAAAGCTGCACCCAGCCGATCAGAATTTCGCTTTCGAACTGATGGGTGGCGATGGATTGACGCACCCTTTCGGGTAGGTGGGCCTGTGGTCGTTCGCCGAATAAGAATGCCTTGAATTTCGCCCACATTGTCGGCGGTCCTTCGGTCAACCATGCGGTGCGACAGTGTATACCGAGGCCCCCGTGTTATCCACGCCATGGCACTCACAGGCACACAAAAGGCCGTGATCGTTGGCAATTTCGCCTTGGTTCGGTTAACGTTTCCGCGTATTTGAGTGCCCAGCTAGGATAATCAAGGGATTCCGACGGCAATGGGGGAAACGATCCGGTGTAGCGCGGGGCATTCGCGCCTTCACCGAAATTCAAAAAAGGAACCGTCCGTCTCCCGGGCGTATCGGCTTGCGGTGCACGCGATCTGCGCCGGCGTTTTGTTGTTGGCGGGGATTACCATGGCGCCGGCGGCGGAGCTTCGGGTCGACGTCACGGGCCTGCGCACCGGCAACGGCGCCGTCCATGTCGCCATCTATGCCGTGCCCGAGCAGTTTCCCGAAAGCGACGGCATGGTCGCCGAGGCGATTGTGAAAGCCAAACTCAACGGTATTCAGGCGGTGTTTTCCGGATTGCCGGAGGGCGCCTATGCCCTCGCCGCCTTCCATGACGAAAACGGCAATCGCAAATTCGATCAGGGGCTCTTCGGCATTCCTCTGGAAGGGTACGGCTTCAGCAACGGCGCCACGGTCTTCTTCGGCCCGCCGGCGTTCTCCGAGGCCGCCGTCAAGGTGCCGCCGGACGGCACCCGGATTTCTATTCCCATCGGGTATTAGAGCTCTATCCGACCAAATGGAATCAATTTGATGGAGGCAAATCGGTTTCCCGGGCAGGCGCGGCGTGAAGCGCGATGCAGCGCATCGGGCGAGCGCCGCAACGCACCCGGGGGACCGATTTACCCCACCGGAGGCCGGGTGCTTTTGCGCCGTGGCGTCGTTGCGTCTCTTTGCCGATGCCCTGCATCGGCATGCGACCCGCGCCTAACCACGGCACAAAATCATCCCGG
>JAJFIG010000344.1 GCA_021775195.1 Rhodospirillales bacterium
GCGCGAACGTCCACGACCTGTCCCGTGGCGGCGGCGATTACTGCATCAGCTGTCATGTCCCGCAAGGCTCCGGGGAAAGGATAACACCCCGCTGGGTCCTCGATCAGGCGGGCGCCTACTATACGATGTACGACAGCCCGACCATCGACATGCGCGTCGCCAATCAGCCCCAGGGCAATTCGTTGGTCTGCCTGTCATGCCATGACGGTACGGTCGCAAAGGACCACTTCCAGATCAAAACCGGCAACAGCGCCAATGACCTTTCCGGCGTTCATCCCATATCCGTCACCTACGATACCAGCCGGGACCGTGAGTTCGTGGTTGCCACCAACGGAACCGTCAGTGGTCTGCCCTTGTTCGGCGACCGCGAGGACCAGGTCGAGTGCGCCACCTGCCATGATCCCCATGCCAACGGCCAGCATGCGATGCTGCGAATGGATAACCACGGCAGCGCCCTTTGTTTCGCCTGCCATATCAAGTAACGGCTGAACCGGCGGGGAGGAAACCGCGTCGCGGCCCGATCGTCGAGCCCTGGTATCAGGGCCCGAGCAGGGTATCGATCTCCGATTGGTCGAGGACTTCTTCGCTTCCGTGAATGGTGGCGCTGGCCAAATCCATGAGTTTCTGGATGGTTTGCGACCCGTCCGCCATGATCATCCGCAGCTGATCCGTATTGTCGGCGGCCACGGCCTCGTCGGCCCGTTCCAGGGTCATGGCGATCAGCCGGTTGATGGTGTCGGTGGTTACCTCGAACGGCTGGCGATAGCGCGTCGGGACGTGGGCATAGGCCTCGATGGCCAGTTCCCGGTCTTGAATCGTGCTGTCGCGAAAATGTTCCTCATAGGTCTTGGGGTGCCATGACTTGGCATCCTCCAACATGTCCGGCATGTCGGGGATCATTTCCAGAAGCATGACGATCTCGTTGAAATGGTTGAGATAATCCGTCGCCAGCAGGGTCTGCTCGTTGATATTGGTTCCCTTGGCCTTCTCCTGATAAGCGGCGAAGTCGGGACTATCGCCGCCTCCGGCGGGGTTGATGTTCTCGTTCATGGCGACGGGCGTCCCGGTATCAATCCGCGCGGGTTCTATTGTTGACGGCCAGGCCCGTGGTTTCCCAGGGCGCCCGCATTATAGCCCGCCCGTAACATTCCAGCATACTTCGTTGTGCCCCTGCCGTCCGGTCCCCGGGCGCCGGCGATTACTCTGGAAGAGACCACGGACCGCTGCCGTTCATCTGTAAAATGGCGGAAATCCTTGAGCCCGGTGGCTAAATTCGGCATTGTCGCGCGATCCCGTTATCGGGCCCTGGGAACCGACCTGACTTTGGAAGCGATGCCGAAATGAGCGACAAGCGCGTCTATCTCTATGATTGTACCCTGCGCGACGGGGCCCAGACCCAGGGCGTCGATTTCAATGTCGCCGACAAGGTTGCCATAGCCTGGGAACTCGACCGCCTCGGCATCGATTACGTCGAGGGCGGCATGCCGGGCGCCAATCCCACCGACGATGCTTTCTTTGGCGAGCCGCCGGCCCTCGATCACGCCCGCCTGACCGCATTCGGCATGACCCGGCGCGCCGGGCGCAGCGCCGACAACGACCCCGGCCTCAACGCCACGGTCTCGACCGCGGCCAAAAGCGTTTGCATGGTTGGCAAGACCTGGGATTTCCACGTCGATGTCGCCCTCGACATCACGCCGTCCGAAAACATCGACATCATTGGCGACAGCATCGCCTTCGCCGCCAAGCGGGTCGACGAGGTCCTGTTCGACGCCGAACACTTCTTCGATGGCTACATTGCTGACCCGGCCTTTGCCATGGATTGCCTGAAGGCCGCCATGGACGCCGGCGCGCGCTGGGTCGTGCTGTGCGATACCAACGGCGGCATGCTGCCCCACGATGTCGAGCGCATCGTCGGCGAGGTTGTGGAGAAAATCCCCGGCGACCATGTCGCCATCCATTGCCACGACGATACCGGCAATGCCGTGGCCAGCAGCCTGCTGGCGGTCCGCGCCGGGGCCCGCCAGATCCAGGGATCTCTCAACGGCCTCGGCGAACGCTGCGGCAATGCCGACCTGGTATCGATCATCCCGTCCCTGGTCCTCAAGACCGACTTCGAGACCGCCGTGACCCCGGAACGGCTCCTTCATCTGTCCCACGTCTCGCGACTGCTCGACGAGCGCCTCAACCGCGCCCCGCGCCGCAACGCGCCCTACGTCGGCGAGTCGGCGTTCGCCCACAAGGGTGGCTTGCATGCGTCGGCGGTGGAGAAGGACCCGCGCTGTTACGAACACATAGACCCCGAACTGGTCGGCAACCACCGCCATATCGTCGTTTCCGACCAGTCGGGCCGGTCCAACATCCTCGCCCGTTTTCGCGAGATCGGCCTGGACATCGACCCCGCCGACCCCAAGGTCACGCGCCTGGTGGAGGCGGTCAAGGAACGGGAGTTCGACGGCTACGCCTACGACGGTGCCGAGGCCAGTTTCGAGCTTCTCGCCCATGGCATCCTCGGCGACGTCCCCAAATATTTCGGCCTCACCAGTTTCCGCGTCATCGACGAGCGGCGCTGGAACGCCAGGGGCGAGCTCATCACCCTTTCCGAGGCGACGGTGAAGCTGGCGGCCGGCGGCCATGACCTGATGTCGGTGGCCGAGGGCAACGGCCCCGTGAACGCCCTCGACGCCGCACTGCGCAAGGTGCTGACACCCATCTATCCGCCGCTCGAGGACCTGCGCCTGGTGGACTACAAGGTCCGCATCCTGACCCCCGGTGAGGGCACCCGCGCGGTGACCCGGGTGATGATCGAAAGCGCCGACAGCCACGGTGAGCACTGGGCGACGGTCGGCGTCTCGACCAACGTCATCGACGCTTCCTACAACGCGCTCCGCGACAGCATCGTCTACAAACTCTACCGCGACGGCGCCGCCACGGCCGCCTCCTGACGGCAATGGCCGGCACGGATTCCTCTCGTGTTGACCCGGCCGCGGAAACCGGCTCCGGTCCCGCGATAATCCTGGTCGACCCCCAGCTTGGCGAGAACATCGGCATGGTCGCCCGGGCCATGCTCAACTGCGGCCTCGTCGACCTGCGCCTAGTGCGGCCCCGCGACTCCTGGCCCAACGACAAGGCGGTGGCGGCGGCCTCGGGCGCCGATGCCGTCCTCGACCGTGCCCGGCTTTTCCCGGACACGGCGGCGGCCCTCGCCGACCTCCGGGTCGTCTTCGCCACCACCGCCCGCCCCCGGGACATGACCAAACCGGTGCTGACCCCCGAGGCCGCCGCCGCCCGCATGCGTGAAATAGCGGACGCCGGCGACAACCGCTGCGGCGTCCTCTTCGGGCCCGAGGCCAAGGGCCTCCACAACGATGACGTCGCCCTCGCCGATGGCATCCTGGCGGTCCCCTTGAACCCCGCCTTCAGTTCCCTGAACCTGGCCCAGGCGGTGCTCATCGTCGGCTACGAATGGCTCAAGGCCGGAAGCGAGGCGCCGGAACCCGCCCTTTCGGTGCCCAAGGAGACCCGCCCCGCCACCAAGCAGGAACTGCTCGGCTTGTTCGAGCATCTGGAGCGCGAATTGGATGCCTGCGGGTTTCTGCGCGTCCGCGAGAAACGCCCCACCATGGTCCGCAACCTGCGCAACGTCTTCCAGCGCACCGGCCTCACCGAGCAGGAGATCCGGACCCTGCGCGGCGTCATCAAGGGGCTGACGTCCGGACGCAAGGGATAAGGTTCCGGGAAATGATCGGGGATCGGGCGCTGGCGTGGAACGAACGGGTCCTGTGCTCGGTCCGCGGCTTCCATGTCGGCCTCGGCCTCTACCTGGTGGTGCTGTTTGCCTTCAAGGCCTATCTCTTCCCCGGGTCCTCCGAGGACGACGCCGAACAGCTCTTCTACGCCCAGACCTTGGCCTGGGGTTACAAGCCGACCCAGCCGCCCCTGTACACGTGGCTGGTCCTCGCCAGCCAGCAGGTGTTCGGGGTCAGCGTCGCCGCCGTCGCCTTCGTCAAGTTCGCTCTCCTCTATCTGCTCTACGCCCTGATCTACCGTAGTGCCGCTATCGTCCTCGGCGACCGGCGCCTTGCCGTGCTTGCCGCCCTGTCGCTGCTCGGCATCTATTACCTGGCCTGGGATTCGGTCCTCAATTTCAGCCACACGGTGCTGGTCGCGGCCATGTGCGTGTTCACCCTCCTGGCCGTGCTGCGCCTCGATCATCGCGACGGCTTGGCCGATTACGGGCTCCTCGGCATTGCCATCGGCCTGGGGCTGATCTCCAAGTACAATTTCGGCCTTTTCCTGATCCCCCTCGCCGTCGCCTGTCTGAGTCAGCCGGACCTGCGAACAAAACTGTTTTCAAACAAAGGGCTGCTGGCGCTCGCCCTCGCCGCTGCCGTTGCCGGTCCTCATTTTTTCTGGGCCCTGACCGAGCCCGGCGGTTTCGCCGCCGTCTCCCACAAGAACATCGTTCCCGTCGATCACGTCGAACGGAGCTATTTCGAGGGCGCCGCCGCCGGAACCCTGGACGCCGCCTGGGGCATCGTCAATTTCGTCTCGCCCCTGATCGTTCTCTACCTGGTCTTTTTCCCCCGGGCCTTCCGGCCCCTCGGCACCACCGACACGGCATCGGCCCGCCACCGGCGCCTGTTCGAGGTCATGTTCCTGACCTTCGCCGCCCTGTTGCTGCTCGGCATCGTCCTGTTCCAGATCACCGCCGTCCGCAATCACTGGATGGTGGTCCTGGTCCCGTTCCCCATCTACATGATGGCCCGCGTCCAGGCGACCGCCCCCGCTCCCGGGCGGCTCCGGGGCTTTGCCGGGCTCATGGCCGTCCTCGCCGTGGCCGTGGCCGTCGGGGTTCTGGGGCGCTACACGACCGGCCCCGGGTATTGCCGCAAGTGCAATTTCTTCATCGCCTATGCCGACCTGGCGTCGGAGCTCCGCCAGGCCGGGTTCCAGGGCGGCACCATCGTTTCCTACGACTATCCCAATCAGGTGGGCGGCAACCTTCGCGCCCATTTCCCGGACTCGCGGGTCGCGAGCTGGCGCTACAGGCCGTTCACGGGACCGGCCCGTGACGGCGGCGGAACCTGTCTTTTGATCTGGCCCCGGGGTTTTCCTCATCTGCCCGACGGCAGGGACGAGATGTCGCGCCTGGCGACGACCCTTTTCGGCACCCGCTACACCGGCGACGAGCCCGTGCGCGCCATCGACGCCGCCATCGCCGGTTCCGCCGGCCGGACCATCCCGCTCGCGTACATGCTGGCGACCGACGAGCACGGCACCTGTAGATGATTTCTAGAAACGTTCCGAGAGCCAGATGGCGAGCCGCGAACCGGTGCGCACGACCGACGTGAGCACCTCGTAGCCGGTTGCCCCTTCGGCGTCGTGGGCGAGGGCCGTTTCCCTGTGCTCCAGCTCATCCTCCCGGAAGGCGTTGACGGTCTCCCGTAGGTCCGCTTCGTCGTCGCCGAGCTGCTCGCCCTGGTGGGCGTAATGCTCGTCGATGACCTCCTCGACGGCGACGGTGCAGGCCATGGCCGCCTTCTTGCCCAGCAGGGCCGTCCCGGCCCCCAGCGCGAACCCCGCCAGATGCCAGACCGGGGTCAGGACCGTCGGCCGGACCCGGCGCTTGGCGATCATGCGGTTGAAGGTGTCCAGGTGTTCGCGCTCCTGTTCGGCCATCCGGCGCAGCACCGGTCCGGAACTTGTCTTTCCCAGGACGCTGATCTGCCCTTCGTAGATGCGCACGGCGCCGTATTCCCCCGCCTGGTTGACGCGGATCATGCGCGCGATCAGTTGTTCGTCGGTGAGGTCCCCGGGCAGGCGCCGGCGCCTCGGCTGTCCGTCGGTGCTCATGGTGTCCTTCCCAGCATCCGGGCTCCGTAGAACGTCACCGCCGCCAGGGCCAGCGAGAACGCGGCGTTGAAACCGGCCAGCGAGATCCCGAACAGGGCCCAGTCGACCCGGTCGCAGGGTTTTTGCTGGGGCGTCGCCAGCATGGCGTTCAGGCCCTCGATGGAGAGCTCCTTGTCCAGGGTGCCGCCGCACGACGCCATCGAGGCCCACCAGTGCTGCTCGACGCCGACGTGATAGAACGCGAGGCCCGAACCGGCAACGAAGGCAAGGCCGACGATGGCCAGGAACCCGGTACGC
>JAJFIG010000345.1 GCA_021775195.1 Rhodospirillales bacterium
GTCCTCCAGGACCCCAGCGGCATCACTTACGCCATCCCCGTGCGTTATGCCAAGGCGTTGCTGAAGGGGCTGGGCTTGGGGGATTAGGTTTCATCGGAAGACGACCCGGTAAAACGCTTCGGCAACGAAATTTTACTGGCACCGGGCCAATCGTCCCGACAAGAGATTTTGCAAAACCGGAAAGACACTCACCCGTGGTTCACGACCCCGCATGGCCAGCTAACGCGTATGGTTCACGCGATCGGTTAGACTCATTCTTGCCCTGTCGGGTATTCGACGAACATCGCATTGAAATCTTTCCATCCGCCTATTGCGATCCATCGAAAACCCCCTTTCCCTAGTATATAAGCAACCGGCATATATGCTTCTTCACCGCGGCGGCCGGTACGACCACAACCGGCGCCCTTGGACGACCAGTTCCATTTTGGATGCCAGTTCTGGTAACCGGAACGCTTGATGTATTCCCCCGTCACCCATTGTTTTTTGTAATTCAAGCACCAGACCCGAAGACCGAACCACGTACTCACCTTGGTTCTGAATGTTGTTTTCAGGAACTCGTTCGTGGCAGCGCTATTTACGACGGCTAAATGTCCACGGGCGCCTTTGAAAATCCTTTTTTTCGCCAAAACGTATGCTTTTTTCCATGGGCGGCGCCCTTTGGTCCCTAGGTCAACCAGTTCAAAATAGCTTTTGGTTTCAGGATTGTAGACGGGCCTGCCGTATACGGGCCCTTCTTTTGCCAGAGACGGAACAGAAGCGGCGACAACCGCTAAAAACAAGGAACAAAAGATGAATCTAGAACGCATGAGCAACTATTTTCCCCGAACATTGTGGTCGATCATTCAGCGTATCGGAAAAATAATAACACAAGCGCCGGGAATGTTGCACAAGGCCTCACGTGTTCTTTAGCGGAGTTGCGCATTATTGCCGCGTACGGTGACAGCCGCGGCCTCTCCCCCCCACGTGTTTTTTGTTTGCCCTATGGTGGAGCCCGAGGGAATAATTGAGCGCTTCGGAACTCCCTGAACAAATCCTCCTGCCATACCGGAATCGTTTGCATCATGACTTCCACAACGATCTACCTGATCGCCGCCGCGCGACCCAATTTCATGAAGGTCGCCCCGGTCTACCACGCCCTCGCGCGCGCCGACTGGTGCGATCCGGTGATCATCCACACCGGTCAGCACTACGACGCCAACATGTCCGACGCCTTCTTCGAGGACCTTGGCATGCCCAAGCCCGGCATCCACCTCGGCGTCGGCAGCGGCACCCATGCCGAGCAGACCGCCGGTGTCATGGTCGCCTACGAGCGGATTCTCATGGAGCGCCCGCCGGCGATGACGGTGGTGGTCGGCGACGTCAATTCGACCATGGCCTGCACCATCGCGGCGAAAAAGCTGTGTCTTCCGGTGGCCCACCTCGAGGCCGGCTTGCGCAGCCGGGATTGGGCGATGCCCGAGGAGATCAACCGCATGGTTACCGACGCCATCGCCGACGTCCTCTGGACCCCGTCCCCGGATGCCGACGAGAATCTGCTGAAGGAAGGGGTTTCGCCCGAACGAATCAGCCAGGTCGGCAACGTCATGATCGATTCATATGAATTGCTGCGTCCCAGGATCGAAAAGGAGAAGACCTACGAGGCCTTCGGCATCGAACCCGGGAATTACGGCGCCGTGACCCTTCATCGGCCGAGCAACGTCGACAATAGGGAGACCCTGGCCATGCTGGTTGCGACCCTGGCCGGGGTTGCCAGGGACCTGCCGCTGGTGTTCCCGTTGCACCCGAGGACCCGCAAGAACCTTGAGCAATTCGGGCTGATGGAGACCTTGAGCTCAGCCCCCGGCATGCATATGACCGAACCGATGAGCTACATCCGCTTCATGGGGCTGGTGCGCGAGGCACGGATCGTCATCACCGATTCAGGCGGCATCCAGGAAGAAACCACCTATCTCGGTATACCCTGCCTGACCCTTCGCGACACAACGGAAAGGCCGATCACCATTTCCCAGGGCACCAACCGGCTGGTGCTTCCGGAAACATTGGCGGAAACGGCCGAAAAAGCGGTTTCCGGAGACTGGCCGCGGGGATCATGCCCCGAGCTTTGGGACGGGCACACCGCCGCGCGCGTGGCCGAGGATATTGCCAGACGGCTTGAACTATCCTGAATCGAACTCGTCGTTGGCCTTCAAATCAAGCCGGGCTTGGTTTCAGGAGCGCTGTAGCCCTGCCGCCATTCGGGGCGTCGCCAGCCTGCTGCCGAGGCGCAGGAGAGGTTATCTCAAACGGCATCAGTTTTTCGGTAAGGCAGGATAAGGTCCGATGCCGGCCGCCGATCGGGTGCGATGTAGGCGATTCGAGCCGGAATTGACGACGTCCGGTTCACCTTTTCCTTTTCGGGTCCAGCGCTCCATGCCGACAATCGTGTTGCCTTGGACAATCGGCGAGATCTTGGTTGAGTTGCTGGTCAGTACATTGGGTCTGCGGTCGAGAACAAAGACATTGCCACTGAGCAACAAGCTATGGTTCCGTTTTGCCAGTTTGCGGGCGTACTTTATCTCGCGGGCATAACCGATAACATCCCAGTTGTCTGAATTCGGGCCGTTCTCGATGACATTGCCGCGCACCGTATAGTCACCGCCAAACGGAAGGTCGATGACGCGGCTGTTGACGAACTTGTCCTCCGGGTCGGTCGACGCGAACACGTTGCCCTCGATTATGCCGGAGCGGGCATTCGACTTCAGGTCGTGCCCGAGACCTTTGGTGTCGAACACCTTGTTGTTGCGAAAGATCAGATGGTCGACGCGATAGGAAATGTAGACCGAGTGGGCCTGTTCCTGGAATCCGTTCCGTTCAAACCGCGAGTTCTCGATGGTAACGCTTCCGCCGCCGGCCAGCGCGCCGCCTAAAATGCCCTCCTGGTTGTCGTGGAAGTAGACGTTGCGGATCACGGGATCGCGCCCTTCAAGGCGGATGCACGCACCGTTGCCGTCGGATACCGCGATCCCGGAACATTCGATTCCATCGACCGTGATATTGTCGCCGGTCAGCACCAGGGCAGCTTTCCCTTGGCACGCGGTGCCTTTGAGGTGCCCGCTGCCGGTGATCAGCAGCTTGTTCTTGTTGATCACGGCGCAACTCGAATAGGTGCCAGGGCCGATCTTGATGGTATCGCCCTCCTTGGCGGCCCGGACGGCCGCCTGGATGCTCGAGTGTTCACACTCAGGGGTGAAGCTTTCCGGCGCGCAGACTGTTTCGATCCCATCGTCCGGCTTTCGGGCGGTCGGCTGGGGATGTCTCGTCGGTCTATAGACCCAAAGGTTCTCGTTGGGATCGTTCGTTGCACCGACGAACACGTCGAGGCTGGGGATGAATTGCCATTTGGAATAAAGACCATTGTCGATGGTCCCGGATGGGGCCGGCCCGGTGGGATTCGGGATCGTCGTCACGGTCCATGTCGCCGGGTCGAGGAGGTAGGTTTCACGGGCCGCATTCCAGCCCACGAATATGCCCTGGGTTGGCCACCATTGCAGGCCCGCACGATGGCTCGGCCAGCGGTCGCCGTTCAACGGGATGATTTTGGTGTCCCCCTTTGGCGCGTCGTTGGCGATATTGATCACCCTGGCGCACTGTCGGCCGCCGCCGCCGCAGTCCGACTTGTAAAAAGCCCAGCGATCGGTGACCACCATGAGCCCACGTGCCTCATCGACCGCCATGATGCCACCGCCCGAGATCCGATTGTTGCCGAACCGTCGATTGGTCTTTGTATTCGTCGTCAGGTCGATTTCGATTATTGCGCGCGTCGACCAGCAATAAAGGCGGCCACGAGAGCCGTCGACATCACAGGCCGGCTGTGGCCCGAGCCTCAAGGCTCGCTTGCCGTCGTAGGTCGACCAGTCTGTAACGAGCGTGCCGTCGGCGTACCGGTTTACCCAATGGCCGTTCTCGAACCACCATCCGTCGTGGGGGCCTCCACTGCACCACTGATCGTTTGACGTCGCGAACGAGCTGCTGCCGGCGAGGAATAGTCGACCATCGGGCAGGGCGACGAAGCCGCCATAGGTATGCATCGACGGCGGTTTCTGTCGGTCATCCTGACCCGTTTCACGATTGACGCATCGTCTCGGCTTTGCCGGGTCCCGGTGCACCAACGGCGTCTGCGGCGCATATACCGACCATGCCAGTGTCTCGAAATCGAAGGCGTAGACCTCGTTGCCGCCGTAACAGGCATGTCCGCCGCCATGGAAATAGAACCGCCGGCCGTCGGACGCCGCCCCGTTCCAGGCGTTGAGCACACAACGCCCCGGACCCATATTCCCCCACGCGCCGTCAACCATTTTGTCCTTGGTCAGGAAAACCTGGCGGATCGCCGAATTGGGAATTGCGGCCCAGGTCCCCGGCTTCATGGCGCCGGCGATGGCCGCGAGGGATTTCGGTGACGGGCCCGCCCGCGTCTCGGTCCGGGGCGCCACGGGCCCGGGTGCGGATTGTAGGGCCCTGTCGCCGGCGATATTCGTCTTCGAACCCTGGGGAAGCGCCGCCTTGGGTTTCGGCGGAAGAGTATGCTTGCCCGTCGCCGGCAGGTTGGTCCTGGGCTTCGGCGGCAGCGCCGGCACCGCCTTTGGCGCCACCGTCCCCTTGGGTTCGATGACCTCGATACCGCGAAGGTCGCCCTTCAGGATCTTCTCCTCGCGGTCCGTCCATACCCTGACGTCGGCGGTGGACTCCGCCAGGGCAAGGCAGGCCACGAAAATGGC
>JAJFIG010000346.1 GCA_021775195.1 Rhodospirillales bacterium
CGTGGCAGCAGCAATAATCGAATTCGATACCCTGGCCGATCCGGTTGGGGCCACCACCGAGAATGATCGCCTTCTTGCGGCCGGTCGGTTCGGATTCGCATTCAACCGTGCCGTCATAGGCGGGTGTCTCGTAGCAGGAATACATATAGGGCGTCGGAGAGGAGAATTCGGCGGCGCAGGTATCGACCCGCTTGAAGACCGGGTGTACGCCCATCTCGTGGCGGTGGCGGGCCACCTCGGCGGCGCTGGCGCCGCACAATTCGGCGAGGCGTTGGTCGGAAAATCCCAATCCCTTGAGGCGCACCATTCCCGGGCCGTCGCCCGGCAGGCCGTGGGCGCGCACCTCGTCCTCCACCGTCACCAGGTCGCGGATCTGCTCCAGGAACCAGGGGTCGTAGTGACAGGCGTGGTAAATCGCGTCGATCCCGAAGCCGTTGCGGAAAGCCTGGGCGATCACCATCACCCGGTCGGGCCGGGGTTCGGCGAGGGCGGCGCGGATGGCGTCCTTGTTGGCCCCCTCGGCCGCCCCCTGGATGACCACCTCGTTGAGCCCGGTCAGCCCGGTTTCCATGGAGCGCAGGCCCTTTTGCAGGGATTCGGCGAAGGTGCGGCCCATGGCCATGGCCTCGCCCACCGACTTCATCGACGTCGTCAGCAGGGCCTCGGTGGCGGGGAACTTTTCGAAGGTGAAGCGGGGAATCTTGGTGACCACGTAATCGATGGTCGGCTCGAAGGACGCCGGAGTCACGCCGGTGATGTCGTTGTCCAGCTCATCGAGTGTGTACCCGACCGCAAGTTTCGCCGCCACCTTGGCGATGGGGAACCCGGTGGCCTTCGACGCCAGGGCCGACGACCGCGACACCCGGGGGTTCATCTCGATCAGCACCAGCCGGCCGTTGTCCGGATTGACCGCGAACTGCACGTTGGACCCGCCCGTATCGACGCCGATCTCGCGCAGCACCGCGATCGAGGCGTTGCGCATGATCTGGTATTCCTTGTCGGTGAGGGTCAGCGCCGGGGCCACGGTGATCGAATCGCCGGTGTGCACGCCCATGGGGTCGACGTTCTCGATCGAGCAGACGATGATGCAGTTGTCGGCCCTGTCGCGCACCACCTCCATCTCGTATTCTTTCCAACCCAGCACCGACTCCTCGATCAGGACCTCGCTCACCGGCGACGCCGCCAGGCCGCTGATGACGATCTTCTCGAACTCGGCCCGGTTGTAGGCGATGCCGCCGCCGATGCCGCCCAGGGTGAACGACGGGCGGATGATCAGCGGCAGGCCGAATTCGTCGGGCACCGCCTGCGCGTCCTCGATGGTACCCACCAGGCGGCTCTTGGGGGCTTCCAAGCCGATGCGCTGGATCGCGTCCCGGAACTGCAGGCGGTCCTCGGCCTTGGCGATGACCTTGGCATCGGCGCCGATCATTTCGACCCCGTACTTGTCGAGGATTCCGGCGTTGGCCAGGTCCATGGCGGCGTTCAGCCCGGTCTGCCCGCCCATGGTCGGCAGCAGCGCGTCGGGGCGCTCGCGCTCGATGATCCGTTCCAGGAAGTCGACCGTGATCGGTTCGATATAGGTGGCGTCCGCCATGTCTGGATCGGTCATGATCGTCGCCGGATTGGAGTTCACCAGAACAACCCGGTAGCCCTCGCTCTTCAGGGCCTTGCACGCCTGGGCGCCGGAATAGTCGAACTCGCACGCCTGGCCGATAATGATCGGCCCGGCGCCGATGATCAGGATCGAGGAAATATCGGTGCGCTTGGGCATGGGTTATGTCTTCCCCGCCATCATCGTGACGAAGCGATCGAACAGGTAGTGGCTGTCCTGGGGGCCGGGGGAGGCTTCGGGGTGGTGTTGGACGGAGAACACGGGCAGGCCCTCGACCTTCAGGCCCTCGAGGGTGCCGTCGAACAGCGACGTGTGGGTCTCGACGACCCGGGCGGGGAGCGAGTCCCTATCGACGACAAAGCCGTGGTTCTGGCTCGTGATCTCGACCCGGCCGGTTTCCAAGTCCTTGACCGGGTGGTTGGCGCCCCGGTGCCCCAGGTGCATCTTGTGGGTCCTGGCGCCCAGCGCCCGGGCCAGAATCTGGTGGCCGAGGCAGATGCCGAACACCGGCATGCCCGCCGCCAGCAGGTCCTGGATCATCGGCACGGCGTAGGTTCCGGTTGCCGCCGGGTCTCCGGGGCCATTGGACAGGAATACCCCGTCCGGCTTGTGCTCCAGGACCTCGGCGCCGGTCGCCGTCGCCGGGACCACGGTGACCCGGCAGCCGGCGGCGGCCAGGCAGCGCAGGATGTTGCGCTTGGCGCCGAAGTCGACGGCGACCACGTGGTATCGGGGTTTCTCCTGGCGCCCGTATCCGTGCCCCAGGGACCATACCGATTCGTCCCAGCTATAGGTCTGGCCGCAGGTCACTTCCCTGGCCAGGTCCATGCCTTCCAGTCCCGGCCAGGCGGCGGCCTCGGCCGCCAGCGCGGCGTCGTCGATGGTGCCGTCGGGGGCGTGGACGATGGCGCCGCTGGGGGCGCCGCCGTCGCGGATGTGCCGGGTCAGCCGGCGGGTGTCGATGCCCGCCACCGCCGCCAGGTTGTGGGACTTGAGCCACCCGTCCAGGTGTTCCGCGGCGCGCCAATTGGCGGGCTGGGTGATGTCGGTGCGCAGCACGCATCCGCGCACCGCCGGGGTCGTGGTTTCGATGTCCTCGGCGTTGGCGCCGACGTTGCCGATGTGGGGAAAGGTGAAGGTGATGATCTGCCCGGCGTAGGAGGGATCGGTGAGGATTTCCTGATACCCCGTGATCGACGTGTTGAAGCAGACCTCGCCGACGGCGGTGCCCGTGGCTCCCCAGCCCCGGCCCCAGAACACCGAACCGTCGGCCAGCACCAGGGCGGCGTTGGTTCCGGGCGGGCGGGCGGCGCCGGTAACCGGCGCAGCGGAAGCGTCTGGATCGGACATCAACGGAGGATCCTCGGTCACGCGGTGCGGCGTTTCGGCATTCCGGGTCGTGCCGGCCTTGGCGTGGCCTCGATCGGAAGGTCGCGAGAGAGCGGATCCAACGCCATGACGGCCCGACTGGCTTGGCCTTCAAACTGCGGTTGTCTTAAGCAAAAGCCCGTCCGTCGTCAAGAGTCCAGTGTCTGATTTTCATATTATAATTCAATAGGTTAATTTATTTCTAGAATTTGCCTTTTGACTCGTTTTTGGGTAACGTCTTCGTTTCCGCGCAATCCCTGGGGAGGCGAACCATGCGCAAGCGTCTGAGCGACGCGCTGAAGGCCGCGATGAAGGCCCGGGACAATCGTACCGTCGCCACCGTGCGTTTGATTCTCGCGGTTCTGAAGGATCGCGATATCGCAGCCCGCGGCCAGGGCAACATGGAGGGGATCGGCGACGACGAGATTCTCACCATGCTCCAGTCCATGATCAAGCAGCGCAACG
>JAJFIG010000347.1 GCA_021775195.1 Rhodospirillales bacterium
ACGGCGCCGACCCCGGTGATCACCGCGCACCCGAAGATCGCCGCATCCGCCAGCGGAATGTCGCGGTCGATGACGACCACCGATTTCCGCGATACCACGGCGTATTCGGCGAAGCACGATATGCCGGCGGCATGGTTGACGGGTTGGCCATCCAGGTGCAGCCGGTGGCCGCCGGCGATCAGCATGCCCCGTGCCTTGGCCTCCACCGACGACCCGCAGAGATGGGGGTGCCCGTCGACGCAGTCCCGGCAGACGCCGCAGCTCATGACGAAGACCATGATCACATGATCGCCCTCGCCGACATCGTCGACCCCCTTGCCGACGGCGCGGACGATCCCCGCCGCCTCATGGCCCGGGACCAGGGGCAGGGGACGCGGGCGGATGCCCTCGATGGTCGAGAGGTCCGAATGACAGAGGCCGGCGGCCCTGATTTCCACCAGCAGCTCGCCCTCCGCCGGGCCGTCCAGGTCCAGGGTCTCGATGACCAGGGGCCGGCTTTCCGCGTAGGGCCGCTCCTTGCCCTGTTCGTAAAGGACCGCGGCCTTCATTTTCATGACCATGAACTCCGTTCAGCCATAATCGTACCCGAAGGGGTATTTGAGGTGGCGGCGGCACAGTTCACTGACGAAATCACGGTCGTCGTCGCCGTACCATTCCGACGACGGCCGGCTGTCCTTGCGGATCACCTGCAGCTTTTCCCCCGGGTTGGGATGCTTGGCCATTTCGTCCTTGGATGCCGCCCGGATCACCCTGTCCAGCAACTCCGGCGTTACGCCATCAAGCCCGAAATGATCGCAGATCCGGGCCAGGTTGCCGTGGGCGTCGGCGCGCAGGTCTTCGTATTTCAGCACCATGGCCCGGCCGGGATGGTTCTCTACCACCGGCCCCCAGGCGTTGAGGAAGCGGATGTCGCCCCAGATATCGCTATGATATTTCTTCCCCCGCACGTCGCCCCGCACGTAGGTGGGAAAGTCGACCTTGTATTCGTCCTTCCATTTCTCGTAGTGGGCCACCAGCAGGTCACGGATGTCGCGGACCATGATCAGGTATCGGGGATAGTGAAGCAGGCGCATCAGCGTCCGCGAGCGCAGCAGATAATGGGTGACCGAATGGGCGTGCACGATCTGCGGGATGTGGGGGTAGATCGGCGGCGACTTGGTGTGGCCGACCACGGTGTCGTCCTGGAACGGCGAAGGTGCCGGCACCCCATGAAGGTCCGCCAGCACCAGCCCCAGCATGTACTTGATCCAGTGGGTGCCGGCGTGGTTCATGCTGACGATGAAGCCGTCGAAATGCCGGTGCCTGAGGGTCGCCGTATTGAACAGCCCCCGGTTCAAACACCGCGCCCGAAACCGCCACTCGTCCGCCGCCCGGATTTCCATTCCCTCTCCCCGGTGGATCACGTCATGGTCTCATATACAGCCATCGGGCGCCGGGAACGAGACGGAATTGATCCTTGGCCCCATGCTGCTCCTTGCGCCGCCTCGCCATCCGTGAGTACGCTACGTGCGAGGCCCTTTCGTCGGGAGCCGCTCCCCCTGGTCGGGAGATCGATCATGAAATCAATACAAGCCGCTTTCGTCATCCTGCTATCGGGAATTGTCATCCTTGGATCGCCGGGCCTTTCCCGGGCCGGGGACCGCGCGGCACGGTCGATGGAGAAGAACGACGCCGACGGCGACGGCCGGATCAGCCGCGACGAGTGGCGCAGGCGGCCCGGTGCTTTCAAGAGGATCGACGCCGACAAGGACGGCTATCTGTCCATGGAGGAGCTGCGCGCCCGCTTCGGCGGTCCCGCGGAAGCAGCACCGAAGACAGCCCCGGAAAAAGGCCCCCAGACCCTCGGCGGCCAGACCACCCGCGCCGACCTCGACAAGGAAACCATGTGCGGCATCGGCCGCGGGCGGAAGTGCAGCATGAAGCCTGCCATCAAGCGCGGTCTTTTCGAAACAGGATTGCGGCCCCGCTTCCCCGATGGCCTGAAGTGCCGCGACATCGACGAGCAATGGGCTATTTCCTACACCCACAAGCGGGACCGGGAAGCCTACCACGGCGGCATCGACATGCCGGCGCCCTTCGGAACTCCCATGATCGCCGCCGCCGCCGGGACGGTCGTCGCCAGGTACCGTGGCGAGGACAGCCACCGCGGCATGGAGATCATCCTCCGCCACAGCCCCGACGATACGGGCATTCCCCTTTGGATCTATACCCAGTACGCCCACTTCAACGACATGCCGAAACCCGAAGTGGGCCAGCGCGTGCGCATGGGCGAGGTTCTCGGGCCGACGGGAAACTCGGGAAAGGCCTCGAGCCGGGCCAAGTTCGGCCGAGGGGAACGCCGGCCGGCGATCCATTTCGCCGTCTGGTACAGCGAGAGCCCGAAGTACGTTCCACTTAGCCGCAAGATCGTCCCCGTGGACGGGTGGTGGATGGACCCCAACGCCCTGTTCCGCAAGAAGCCGCCCTTCGATTCCCATGCCATGAAGGCGTTGCCGGAAGCGGAGAAGAAGGTCCCGGTTTCGGTCATGCTCGACGACGGAAAGACGATCCCCGCCGACACCAAAATCGTCTGGCCCTACCCCTGCAGCCGCGACTAGATCGGGTGCACGCCCGCCGCGATACAAGGGTTACTGGAACATTGTAATCCGGTGGACCCTATGACACCTTCGTCCGAACCCACATCCCGACGATGGAGGCGCGACGACATGGCCAGGATCAACATCCAGTTCACTCTGTTTTCGGCTTTTTATTCGCCCCTGATCTCAACCATTTCCGGCGGCTTTCTCAAAGAAGAGGGGCTAGAGCCCGAATGGTCGATCTCGCCGCCGGGCGTCTCCGCCATCGCCGCGGTCGAGGACGGCTCGGCCCACGTCGTGCAGTCGGCCCTGAGCCAGGGGTTCACGTCCCTCGCCAAGGGTGAAACCCCGGTTGCCGTGCACTTCGCCCAGATCAACGAGATGGACGGGTTCTTCCTCACCGGGCGCGAGGCCGATCCCGATTTTACCTGGGACAAGCTGGAAGGTGCCGACGTAGTGCTTTTCAAGGGCGGCCAGCCCCTGGCCATGTTCAAGTACGCCTGCCACAAGGCGGGCATCGACTTCGCCAAGATCAACGCCATCAACCCCGGCGGCGCCGCCGACATCGACAAGGCCTTCCGCGACGGCCAAGGCCAATATGTCGAGCAGCAGGGCCCGTTCCCGCAGCAACTGGAAGCCGACGGCGTCGGCCATGTCGTTGCCCAGGTCGGCACGCAGATCGGGCCGTGTGGGTTCTCCAGCCTGGCGGCGACCCGCGAGTGGCTGGCATCCGATATGGCGAAGGCTTTCATGCGCGCTTACAAGAAGACCCGCGCCTACATGAACGAGACACCGGCGGCCGAAATAGCCAAGGCGGAAAAGTCCTATTTCCCGGACATCGACGAGGGTGTTCTCACCGATTGCATCGCCACCTATCAGCAGCTCGGCTGCTGGACGCCCCATGTGGAGATCACCCGGCCCGCCTACGAAGCCACCCTCGACATCTTCGAATACAACGGCACCCTGAAGGAGCGCTACGCCTACGAACAGGTCTGCGCCGACCCGCCGGCGACCGACTGAATCACCGCCACCACTTGCCCGACGGAAATCCCCGCCATGCCGGCGTCACTCTCCGCCGGCGTCACCGGGTAAATGCGCCGCGAATGGCCGAGCGGCGGCGAACCCCCGAACAGTCCAATGCCGTCGGTACCGACGGCGGCGGAGATGTTGAGCACCCCGGTATCGTTGCCGACATAGAGCCGGCACCGCGCCAGCAGCGCCGCCGTTTCCTCGATCGGCCGTCCGATAATGTTGACCACGGTTCCGCCGCTACCCACCGCCTCTGCGATGTCCCGGCCCATGGCCTCCTCGTCCGGCCCGCCGGCCAGAAACAGGGTTCCTCCCGGTGACTCCCTCAGCCGCGCCGCCAGGGTGATGAAATTCTCCGCGCCCCATTGCTTGTAGTCTTCGCTGCTGCCGATGCCGAGGGCGATCCAGGGCTGCGGCAGATGGCCGAAGGCCGCGCCGATCCGTTCCGCCGCGTCCGCTGCGACCACCAGGCGCGGCTCCTCTTCCTCGATGCTCACCCCACAGGCCAACACTAGCTTCGTCGCCTTGTCGAAAGGATGGATGTGGCGGTCGGCGTTCGTCAGCGTCGCCGCCTCGTTCACCAGCCACTTTTGCGCCCCCATGCCGAAGCCGATGCGCCGGGGGATGCCAGCCATTTTCGCCGCCAGGGCGTAGCGGGCGCTAGGGTGCAGGATCCACACTGTGCCGAAACCTCGATTCCGCAACAGCCCGGCCAGGCGCAACAGGCCCAGCGGCCCGTCGTGTTCTCCCGGATTGCGGTGAAGCCAGAGGATTTCATCCACCGCCGGGTCCGCCGCCAGCAGCCGGTCCGCTAGCGATCGCGGCTTGGTCAGGACACTGACCTTGCCGTCCGCCGCCGCTCCGGCGATGGCGTGCAGGGGGGGAAGGTGCCAGACCATGTCGCCGATCCCCGGCAACGGCTGGACCACCAGCGTGCGTTGCGGTCCGGTTTCCCCCGTCATTTAGAGATAATCGTCCTTCAGGGCGGCGACGGCGGCCGCGCCCTCGGTCATGGCCGTCGCCAGGGCCGGTGCCTGCACCAGAATCTGGTCGGCGAAGAAGCGGGCCGAGACCAACTTGGCGGCCAGGAATCTGTGGTCGCCGTCACCGTTGGCGCCCATTGCATCGGCGACCAGGGCGGCGCGGCCCATCAGCCAGCCGCCGGCGACGATACCCAGCAGCCGCGTGTAGTGGACAGCCCCGGTGGCCACCGCCTCCGGGTCGCTGCCCCAGGTTTCCACCAGCCAATTGGTGGCGCCCTCAAGGGCGTCGAGCCCGGAGCCAAGGCGGTTTCGGATCGCTGCCATGTCGTTCACCGCCGATGCCGCCAGCTCGCCGTCCAGGTCCCGCATGCGGGCGATGAAGGCCTTCACCGTGACCCCGTTCTCGCGCCCCACCTTGCGCCCCACCAGGTCGGCGGCCTGGATGCCGTTGGTGCCTTCGTAGATGGTCGTGATGCGGGCGTCGCGCATGTGCTGGGCGGCGCCGGTCTCCTCGATATAGCCCATGCCGCCGTGCACCTGGATGCCGGTGCTGGTGACCTCGATGGCGGTATCCGTGCTCCACGCCTTGACCACCGGGATCAGCAGGTTGACCAGGGCCTGGCTTTCCTCGCGCGTGCCCTCGTCGGTGTGGCGCTTCGCCATGTCGAGATGCCCGGCGACGAAATAGGCCAGCACCCGCATGGCCTCGGTCTGCGCTTTCATCGACAACAGCATGCGCCGCACGTCGGCGTGACGGACGATGGCGGCCTTGCCGTCGCTGCCCGCCGCCTTGCCCTGGACCCGTTCCATGGCGTAGTCCCGGGCCTGCTGGTAGGCCCGTTCGGCCACCGCTACGCCCTGCAGGCCGACCGCCAGGCGGGCGTTGTTCATCATCGTGAACATGTACTCAAGGCCCCGGTTCTCCTCGCCTACCAGGGCGCCGATGGCACCGC
>JAJFIG010000348.1 GCA_021775195.1 Rhodospirillales bacterium
ACCCCTGGCGGAGCGCCCGGGGTGGAGCGTGCGTCTCGCCTTCTATCCCGTCGACAGCACGGTCTCGGTGCCCGAATTCGAGGTCCAGGTGGTGCAGCTGGACAACGGCGTCGCCGATGCCATGGTGCTCGACTTCGGGTCGTTCAAGGTCGACCTGAACCTGGAAAAGGTCGAGGCCCTGCCGCCGCCGGTGTGCTAGCCCGAGCAGACCAATTAGCCGGGACAGCCCCCTAAAATTGTAAGTGTTCAAAATTTTGCAAGGAAACGGATTTCACACCTGTTAGGATACGCGTGACCAATCACGTGAGAAAGATGCACCGGCCCTTCGAAGTCTTCCTGCCTGTTTTCCTGATGCTGGCATCGTGGCCCTGTAAAGCCGGCACTGAAATAACTCCCCCCAACTCCGTTCTGGTGGCTGCGGCTGGCGATACGGAAACCAGTGCGAATGCCAAACCGGCTCCCCAGTTGGCGGCGCTCACCGGCCCGATCGCGTCCCTGGAAAAGCAAATCTACCGCCACGACGAACCTGTCGTCATTCGCTATGCGGTTCCAGCGCCCCGCGATCCAAACGGCGAGGTGAAGGTGTGGGTGGTTTTCGACTACCTGGGCGGACTCCGTTTTGGTTCCACATATTTTGAGCTGGATCCAAAAAAACGAACTTTGGACTTATGGATCCCCCTGATGCCGGGCCAGGCGTTCATGGATATTGGCGTTAGCGTCGTCAAATATGAGGAAAAGTCGGGCATGGGCGTCGGGCTCGGGAGCAAGGAAACCATCTCGACCGGAAAAATACGCATTGTCCGCCATGAACCGCTGCTCCCCGGCGCGATCCGGATCGCCGGTGGCCCGGTCAAGCCCCTGGGCCAGCCCATACTCGTGGACGTTCACGTTCCCAGCGACCGGTTCGCCGGAGCCAACGACAAACACAATCGCCACGGCAAGCGAAAGTTCCATCTCAGGCTGGTACGGCACGGAAACCGGTGGCACGGCGGCAAGGCGACGACGACGAACCGAATCATCGCGCGGATGCCGGTGACGGAAATGGTGCAGCGGTTCGATATGACCAATGTGCCGAATGTGACGAGACCGTCCATGGCTTCGATACGCATTGATAACTTGGGAATAGTCACGCCGGGAGACTATGAAATCCAGCTCGCCACCGACCGGTTCGTCGTCGATCGCAAGCGCCTGACGGTAACCGTCGACGAGATACCGGGTGCTATCCGGATAGCCTCGCCAGGGCCCTTGCAGCGGGGAAAGAAATTCGCTCTCGTGTTCGACGCGCCGGAACTTTCGCAATATTTCGAATACCGTTTGCAGCAAGTGCGCGTGGGCGGTGACGGCCACGACACGAGCTATGGCGGATCGGATGCCTGGAAACCGGGCAAGCCCTACGGCACACATCCGTTTCTAACCGGCGACTGGGCGGCGCGGCTCGTACTCGTGACACCCGCGAAGCAAAACTACATCCTCGACGAGCTCAATTACCGCGTCGGCGTCAATCCGGGACAACCTGGCGACATTACTGTCAACGAGCAACCGCCGGCGGACGGCGCCGTGGTCCGGCGCGGCGTCAAAATACCGGTCGCGTTAACGCTCCAGGACTCATACTTCGCCGAAGGCGGAACCGTCACCGTCCGGCTCTACCCCATTCCGGCGGACGCGCCCAAGGAATCGTGGCGGGTTCCCAAGGAGGAATGGGGTCCGGCGATCGAGGAACGGCTGATCAAGAAACACGGGTACGCGACCCTGGACTTCGAGGGGAACCTGCCCGTCGGACGCTACCGGCTGGCGCTTTGGTGGAACCGGCGTCACGGTGTCCTGTCGATGCACGATTACGAGTTTCGCGTAACCGGGAATCCCCTGGACGCGCAGATCGATCTCGGCGAGGAACGACGGTTCGACCATGGCCAGCCGATCCCCATTTCCCTGAAACTGCCGGAAGGGTTCTCATCTGACGACCGGCGGCTCAGCTTGTGGATCGAGTTCCTCGGGGGGCGCGTTCCGGGATGCGCGATAGAGACGACCCTCGTGACCGCCCGCAATCGGGCCGCCGCCTATCGAATCGATCTCAAGGGCAAGACATCGGTCACGGCGCGGCCAATCGGCCAGCCCGGCGTTTACATCGCCCGTCTGGAGTATGCGATCGGCCCTGGCGGCGTCGAACGCCTGCCGATGACGGCGACGGCGTTCGAGGTCGTCGCCGCGCCCCCGGGCAATATTCTCAGTTTGCAGGGGGGACCACGCTACGCGCTGGTCAAAAGCAAAAAAAATTCGAAGAACATCCGCCCGCAGTTGAAGGAGCCGGTAAAGGTGACCGTGACCCTGCCGGCGGACCATTCTCCGCGCTCCCCGGGTGGCAAGGGCCGGAAGGCGCGTCTGGAGGTAGTCCGGCTCGGTGCGACCGCGGTCGGCGGGGCAACGACCGATCCCGTGAACGTATTTTCGAAACGTTCCAGGAAATTCTCCAATAATGAAAGCGTCGAAATAGGAACCACCAACTTATGGAACGCGGGGCACTACGAGGCGCGCCTTTATGAGGATATGCGGCCATACCGTTGCGAACCGCGATTTCAGGACTGTCTTCTGATGCTGGCGTCGGTGCCGTTTCAAATAACCCCCTTGCCGGATTTGCCCTTCCCGCCCGATGCCGGCGGCCTCGGCCCGACCGACGTGCGCAGCGATATTCCGGTTCCGGGGGGTGTGTGGCCGCCGGTGGGCGAATACCTGATCGGGCCGGAGTGCTCGCCCCGGGTCGTTGCGGTGGAAAAGATGGACCTGCGGTTCGTTCGCTGGAACCAGGGAAAATACGTACCGCTGGACAAGCCCCTCGACTACGGCGCGGCGTTCTTCGTCGAGGGCAAACTGGACGGACGGGCGACGCGCCCGTTCTATTCGGCGGAGATCACGGCGCCCGACGGCAAGGGGCGCGAGGTGACGCTGCACAGGGTCAAGGACAACCCGACCCTGGTGCGCAGCGACATGCTTTACCTGCTCTGGGACCTGCCCGGGGG
>JAJFIG010000349.1 GCA_021775195.1 Rhodospirillales bacterium
GGCGGTTCTGGCTTCGGCGGCGCCGGCGTCGTCTTCTCGGCAATGGTGACGACTTCCACCACGATGGGAACCTCGACCACCGGTGCACGGCGCAACGACGGCAGGCCAAAATAGCCAAGCGCCATCACTGCAACGTGAACCATCAGAGAGAAGGCAAAACCCTTACGCATGCCCGTTACCGTAATTCCGCCTTTTTCTTTCGCGTCCCGGCCTTCCTGGCCGCCGGCGTACCAATTCGTTCGGTCACCAGGGCCACCTTGTTGAACCCGGCGGCGTTGACCGTTCCCATGACCTCCATCACGCGGCCGTAGTGAATCGTCTTGTCGCCACGGACGAATATCCTTGCCTCGGCATTGTTGCCGGTAATCGCGAGCAGCCGCGGCGCCAACGCGTCCAGTTCAAGCTCCGTATCCTGCAGGAAGATCCGGCCTTCCGCGTCGACCGAGATCGCCAGTGGTTCGTCCTGACCCGGGATCGACGCCGCTTTGGTCTTGGGCAAGTCCACCTGGACTCCGACGGTCAGCAGCGGCGCCGTCACCATGAAAATGACAAGAAGCACCAGCATCACGTCGACCATGGGCGTGACGTTGATGTCGCTCATGGGACGGCTGCGCCGGCGCCCGAAGTGCCGTGTTTCCCCTTGCGCAAGACCCACCATGGTCAGTCCTTCTCTTCCAGTTGCCGCGACAGGATGGCGGAAAATTCACCGGCAAAGCTGTCGAGGCGGCCGGCGAAACGGTCCAGGTCCTTGGACAGCTTGTTGAATGCCAACACCGCGGGAATGGCGGCAAGCAGCCCGAGCGCCGTGGCAAACAACGCCTCGGCAATTCCCGGAGCAACCACTGCCAGGCTTGTGTTCTTGGTCAGGGCGATGGCCTGAAAGCTGTTCATGATCCCCCACACCGTGCCGAACAGGCCGATAAACGGTGCCGTCGCACCGGTCGACGCCAGGAAGGTCATGTATCGTTCGACCCGATCCATCTCGCGCATCACGGCAATCTGCATGACCCGGTCGATGCGTTCCTGCACCTTCGTCGGTGTCGACTGCGACGCGCGCATGCCCTTGGTCAACGAGCGCCGCCATTCCTGCATCGCGGTCACGAACACCGCCGACATGGGGTCGCGGGGCTGGCTGCCGATGCGGTCGTAGAGTTCGTCCAGCGACAACCCCGACCAGAAGGCGTTTTCGAATTCCGTCGATCGGGAATTGAGGCGGCGAAGCCCGATGATCTTTTCGAATATGATCGCCCAACACCAAATGGACGCCAGCAAAAGGATAATGATCACCGCCTTGACGATCACGTCGGCCCGCAGGAACAGGGACCAGACGGAAAAATCGATGGCGGCGACGGAACCGCCCAGAGTTACCGTATCTATAACGTTGCTTTCCATCGCTCAGCCTTGCTTATTCGGGTTGCGAATGTTTTCCAGGCTCGCCCGTAAATCCTTGGGCAGCCGCGCCGGTTTGCCCGCCATGGTCACGCAGGCGAGCTTGAGGTGCAGGGAGACGAGATCGGTCGAGCCACGGGTCACGCGTTGCTCGGCCTTCAGCGACGCCCCTCCAACCTCCAACAGCCGTGTACGTATCTCCAACTGATCGTCGAGGCGGGCCGGCCTGTGATACTCCGCCGAACACTGCCTGACAGCGAGCAGGACGCCGTCGCCCTGCATCAGCCGCGAGCTCTCAACGCCCAGTTCACGCATCATCTCCGTGCGCGCCCGCTCGGCGTACTTGAAATAGTTGGCGTAATAGACGACCCCACCGGCATCGGTATCCTCGTAATAGACCCGCACCGGGAATACGTGCTCGCTGTTGGCGAACCCACTATCCTGCGCGGGAGCCAACGCCTCATTCATCGTCCGCCTCCGCACCGATCATCAGTTCCATCTGCGCTGCCGTCAGCGGCACCGCCAGCCCCAGGTGCTTGTACGCGGGCCCCGCCAGAGCCCGTCCCCGCGACGTGCGCAGGAGTAATCCCTGTTGGATCAGGTAGGGTTCGATCACCTCTTCGATCGTATCCCTTTCCTCGGACAACGCCGCCGCCAGAGTTTCGACGCCGACGGGACCGCCACCGTAGTTGTCGGCGATACAACGCAGGTAGCGCCGATCCATGGCATCGAGTCCTTTCTCGTCCACCTCGAGGCGCTGAAGAGCGGCATCGGCACCGGCGGCATCCACAGCCGAGGCGCCATCCACGGCGGCGAAATCCCGCACCCGGCGCAGCAGGCGTCCGGCAACCCGGGGCGTCCCGCGCGAGCGCTGGGAAATTTCCGCCGCCCCGTCCGGCGTCAACACCATGTCCAGGATGTTGGCGCCCCGCCGCACGATCTGCTCCAACTCCTCGGCGGTATAGAAGACGACACGCATGGGAATCCCGAACCGCTCGCGCAGGGGCGACGTGATCAGGCCTGACCGCGTCGTCGCCCCGACCAGGGTGAACGGCGGCAGATCGATGCGGACCGAGCGCGCCGCCGGGCCTTCGCCGATGATCAGATCAAGCTGGAAGTCCTCCATGGCGGGATAGAGAATTTCTTCAACCACCGGGCCAAGGCGATGGATTTCATCGATGAACAGGACGTCGTGGGGCTGCAGATTGGTAAGAATCGCCGCCAGGTCGCCGGGCTTGGCGATCACCGGTCCCGATGTCGCGCGAAAGCCGACTCCCAGTTCCCTGGCGACGATCTGCGCCAAGGTCGTTTTCCCCAGTCCCGGAGGCCCGAAAAAGAGCACGTGGTCCAGGGCCTCACCCCGGCGGCTTGCCGCTTCGATGAATACCTTCAGGTTGTCGCACACCGGACGCTGGCCGACGAAGTCGTCCAGGCGTTGCGGGCGCAGGCCGACATCCTGGACATCGCTGTCGGTGTGTTGGGTGGCGATGACCCGGTCCGCGGTCATGGGCTACGCTCCTGGGCGCCCAATTGGTTCAGTCCGGCCCGGATCAGGGCCTCCACCCCCGCGTCGGAGGCCACGGAACCGGCACCCCGGGATATGGCCGTCAACGCTTCCGATGGCGTGTAGCCAAGGTTGACCAGCGCCGACACTGCGTCCGCGGTGGCGTCGCCGTCCCCACTGGGCGCAGTGCCGAGCGTCATCGCGACCGGACCCAGAACCAGGTTGCCGACCTTGTCCTTGAGTTCGCTGATGATTCGGGTCGCGAGCTTAGCGCCCACCCCCGGCGCCCGGGTGATCGCCCCACGGTCGGCGGACGCCACAGCCTGGACCAGTTCCTCCGCGCCCAATACCGTCAGGATGGCTAGCCCGACCTTCGCCCCAACCCCCTGGACCGTCGTCAGGAGCCGGAACCAGTCGCGCTCTCCCTCATCGGGGAACCCATAAAGATGAATGTGATCTTCCCGGACATGGGTTTCTATCAACAGGCTGGCTGCCTCGCCCCGCGCCAGCCTGCCAAGCGTGCGCCCGGAACAGAAAACAAGATAACCGACACCGGAAACGTCGATGACCACCCAATCCTCGCCGACGGAATCAACGATACCCTTGAGTTTCGCGATCATCGGCCCACCTCCGCCGCGACCAGACGTTGCGCGGTTGTCCTGTAGTGGGCATGGCAAATGGCCACTGCCAGGGCATCCGCCGCGTCGGCACTGTCGATTTCACACCCCGGAAGCAGCGTCCGTACCATCATCTGTATCTGCTCTTTCGCCGCATGGCCGCTACCGACAACCGCCTTCTTGACCTGATTGGGCGTATATTCGGCGACCGGCACCCCGGCGTTGGCCGGCACCAAAAGGACAACCCCCCGGGCCTGACCCAGTTTCAATGTCGACACCGCGTTCCGGTTGACGAAGGTCTCTTCGACCGCGGCTTCCGTCGGCTGATAGCGATCAAGAATCTGGGCCAACCCGGAATGGAGTTGCACCAGTCGTTCGGCAAGGCCAAGCCGGGCATCCGTGCACACGGTTCCATCCGCGACATGGCTGAGCCGATTGTCCACCGCCTCGATGACGCCCCACCCGGTGTTGCGAAGCCCCGGATCAAGTCCGAGCAGAATCATGGTGTCAAAATCCCGCTTCCTCCTCCACCGTCGACAGACACCCCCACCAGTACCGGTGCGTTGCGTGCTTAGGCGCTGAGCCGCTCCATGACGTCGTCGGCGACCTCGAAATTCGCCGCCACCCGCTGCACATCGTCATTGTCCTCAAGGATGTCGAGCAGCTTGAACAGTGTCTCGGCGGAGTGATCGTCCACCGGCACCGTATTTTTCGGCCTCCAGTCCAGTCCCGCTCCCTGGGCATCGCCAAACCGTTCCTCCAGGGCATCACGCACGGCGCTGAAATCATCCGGCTCGCACGTGACCTGATGGCCATCCGCGTCGGACTCAACGTCGTTGGCACCGGCCTCGAGCGCCGCCTCGAACATGTCATCGGCGCTGGATGCCCCGGCCGCGTACCGGACCTGGCCGATACGGTCGAACATGAAATTGACGCTGCCCGTTTCCCCCAGGTTGCCGCCATACTTCGTGAACGCGGCGCGAATTTCCGCCGCCGTCCGGTTGCGGTTGTCGGTCAGGGCCTCAACGATCACGGCAACGCCGCCGGGGCCGTAGCCCTCGTAGCGCACTTCCTCGTAATTGACGCCGTCGCCACCACCGGCTCCGCGGTTGATGGCCCGTTCGACATTGTCCTTGGGCATGTTGGCGGCTCGTGCCGCCGCGATAGCAGAACGCAGACGCGGGTTCATGTTGGGATCGGGCAAACCCGATCGCGCCGCGACGGTCACTTCGCGGATGAGTTTCGCGAAAATCTTGGCGCGCTTGGCGTCCTGCGCGCCCTTTCGGTACATGATGTTCTTGAATTGGGAATGACCGGCCATGTCCTCTTGGATCCACCTGCAAACGAATTGGGACGGCTTACCGCTTGGTTATACCATATCGGGTAAACAACTTCTTACGAACCGGGGGCACGAACGCCACCTCATCGGCTAACAAATCAATATGGCAAGATTGGGGCGTAAAGAAACAGGCGCCTCTTACACGGGCCACTGTTCCGCCAACCGGCCACCGACACGTAACGGCGCGACGTGCCGGGCAAGTCCGGTGTCTTCGTCGGTTTCCAGATAGACGCCACAGAGGGTCGCTTCCCCCTTCGCCGGTTCCAGCCGTCCGGTCGGAAGCTTCTGGACGAACCGCGCCACCGCCGTCGTCTTTTCCATGCCGATGACCGAGTCGTAGTCCCCGCACATGCCGGCGTCGGTCTGGTAGGCGGTGCCGCCCGGCAGGATCTGTGCGTCGGCGGTGGGGATATGAACGTGGCTGCCGACAACCATCGAAACCTTGCCGTCGAACGCGTGCCCCATGCCCATCTTCTCGCTGGTCGCCTCCGCATGGATATCGACGACGATACAGTCGACGGTTTTCCCGAGGCGGTGATTGAGCAGGGCCATCTGGACCCCGGCGAACGGATCATCCAGGGGGTCCATGAACAGCCGGCCCATGGGATGGATCAGCATCAACGTGCGACCCCCCGCAACGGTGAAAGTATTGACGCCGCGCCCCGGTGTCCCTTCCGGATAATTGAGGGGCCGCAACAACCGGGGTTCCCCGCCGATGTAGTTCATGATCTCGCGCTGGTCCCAGACATGATTGCCGGTGGTGATCGCGTCGACACCGACGTCATAGAACGCCTCGCAGATCTTGTCCGTGATCCCGAAACCATGAGCCGAGTTTTCGCCGTTGACGATTACGAAATCCAGGTCCAGGCGTTCCCGTAATTCCGGAATTCGCTCGATGATCACACGGCGGCCGGTCTGGCCGACAACGTCACCACAGTACAATACCTTCATGATTTTCGGGTCCGTTCGGCAGGAGGCATTCTGTACGCCTTTTCCTCGGTAACGATCCAGTCCAGCGGTTCATCGTGTGATGAACGGGGAAGGGCCTCTACTTCCTGGGCCGCGTACGCGATGCCCACAAACAAAATCTTTCCCCTGGCCCGCAACCGGGCCACTGTCCGGTCGTAATAGCCACCGCCCTGACCCAGCCGATAGCCTTGTGCATCGAAGGCCAGCAGCGGCGCCAGGACCGCGTCCGGTGTAACCGTCGCTTGGTCCGGACCCGGGTGGCGGGTGCCCATCGGCCCTGGCTCGAGAACGGTATCGGGTCGCCATTGGCGGAAAATCAAGGGTTCGTTCCGCGCCACCACGACCGGCAGCACACAGTTGAAGCCGAGGTCGTTGAGGAAGGACAACAACGGGCGCACGTCCATCTCAGAGCCGAACGGCCAATAGGCCGACACGTGCTTGCACTCCCCCGGTATTCTCATGTCGGACATGGCAGCCACGAACCGGTTCCGCAGCGTTTCACCGACACCGTCGCC
>JAJFIG010000350.1 GCA_021775195.1 Rhodospirillales bacterium
ACCCCCTCGCCGGGAACGATCTCCCGCAGCCGGGCGATGATCTCGGAACGCCGGGCGATGATGCCGGTGTCGGGCTCGGGCATGCGCATGGTTTCGTGTCCTCCCCCCACCCCCGGGTGTTCGACGAAGGCGCCAGTGTAGGGAATAAAGGACCGCTCACAAACAAAAACCGCGCCGGAAAGGCGCGGTCACAGGGGCCGGGGGCGGTCCGCCGCCCCGCCGGCAATGGGTCAGCCCTGGCGGGCCTTGAACCGGGGATTGCGCTTGTTGATGACGTAGACGCGGCCACGGCGGCGCACGACGCGACAGTTCTTATCGCGCAATTTCGCCGATTTCAGGGAACTCTTGACCTTCATGACCATGCCTTTCCACGCAGGCCGCCTATATTCGAAACGGGCGGCAGAGGCGCGGAAAATAGGGGCCGGAGGGCGATCTGTCAACATCCGGGTCGCAGAACCGGCGGTCACGGCCGGCGCGGATGCGGCCAAGAGGTGTCCAGGATCAACCGATTCCCGTTAACACCCTCAGTACTGTTGCATTTCCGCATTCGAGCCCGCATCATCGCGCCAAATACGGACCTGGGGGAACGGGGTCCGGGAACAATTCACAACCCGGGAGGATCTCAATCATGAAACTTCATCAATTAGCGAAAGCGGCGGTCGCTCTGACTGTCGCCGGCGGCGTCATGCTCGCCCTCGCAGGCAACGGCATGGCGGCGGAGAAAAAAGTGCGCTGGAAGATGGCAAGCTGGTTCCCCAGCAAGCTGACCCAGCTGGGGACCCTGGGCCGGCGCCTGGAAGACCGGATCAAACTGGTTTCCGGCGGCACCTTCAAGATCAAGTTCTTCGAGCCCAACGCCCTGATCCCGGCCAAGGGATGCTTCGACGCGGTCGGCGAGGGATCGGTGGATGCCTGCTGGTCGACGACCGGCTACTGGTACGGCAAAGAACCGGCGCTGGCCATGTTCACCGCCGTGCCCTTCGGCCCCGCCGCGGGTGAATACCTGGCCTGGTTCTATTTCGGCGGCGGCAATGAGTTGATGGACGAAATCTACGCCAAGCACGGCCTGAAGTCGGTGCAATGCGGCATCATCGCGCCGGAGGCCTCGGGCTGGTTCCGCAAGGAGATCAACAGCGTCGACGACCTCAAGGGCTTGAAGATGCGGTTCTACGGCCTTGGCGCCAAGGTCATGGAAAAGCTCGGCGTTTCGACCCAGTTGATCGCCGGCGGCGATATTTTCCCGGCCCTGGAGCGGGGTTCCATCGACGCCACCGAGTTCTCGATGCCGGCCATCGACCTCAAGCTGGGCTTCTACCAGATCGCCAAGCACTACTACTTCCCCGGCTGGCACCAGCAGGCGACCATGTTCGAACTGCTGATGAACAAGAAGAAGTACGAGGCCCTGTCGGAAACCCACAGGGCGCAGATTGACGCCGTCTGCGGCGACAACATCCGTTACGGCCTGGCCGAGGGCGAGGCGATCCAGGGTAAGGCCCTGGCGGAGCTCAAGTCCAAGGGAGTGACGATCCACAAGTGGTCGCCGGAAATCCTGGCCAAGCTGGAAGCGGCCTGGGGCGAGGTGGTCGCCGAGCACGAGGCGAGCAGCCCGACCTTCAAGAAGGTGTGGGCGTCGTATTCGTCGTTCCGCGACGGCTACAAGGAATGGAAAGACCTCGGCTACCTGAAGTAAGACGGGGCGGCGAGGGACAAATCCTGGAGACCGGCAAAGTGCGTGCCGGAGTCCGCTGACGCGGGCTCCGGCGCTTTGCTGCTCCACCCGGACAAGGCTCCACGAACCAGGCCATGGAACGGCTTATCAAGATCAGCGACGTTCTCGACCGATGGATCACCGCCGTCGGCCGCGCCGCGGCGTGGACGGCGCTGGCGCTGATCGCCGTCATCATCTTCGACGTCATCACACGCCGCTTCCTGGTGCTGGGATCGACCAAGCTGCAGGAACTGGAATGGCATATCCATACGGTGCTGTTCGCGCTGTGCCTGGGCTTTGCCTACATCAAGGACGCCCACGTGCGCATCGACCTGGTGCGCGAGCGGTGCAGCCAGCGGGTCCAGTGGTGGATCGAGTTGCTCGGGTGCCTGTTCTTCCTCATCCCCTACTGCCTGATCATCCTCTACTTCGCCTGGGACTGGCTCGGGCGCTCGCTCTCGGTCAACGAAATGTCGGACTCGGCGACCGGCCTGCCCTATCGCTGGATCATCAAGTCCTTCATCCCCCTGGGCTTCATCTTCCTGTTCCTCAGCGGCATCACCGTTTTGCTGCGCCGGGTGGTCGAGCTGTTCGGCCCGCCCGAGCTTCGCGAAATCGTGACCCGGACCGAGGAAGAAGAGGTGGAGCACCTGGACAAGGTCAAGCTGGATTGACCGACCATGTTTGACATCATCGATTTCCTGCCGCTGTTCATGTTCGCGGTCCTCGGCCTGCTGCTGTTCAGCGGCTATCCGGTGGGCTTCGTGCTCGGCGGCGTCGGCCTTGGATTCGGCTTCGTCGGCATGTACTTCGACGTCTTTTCGTTCATCGAGTTCTTCAATCTGGTATCGCGCATCTGGGGCGGCATCGCCGACAACCTGGTGCTGGTGGCGATCCCGATGTTCATCTTCATGGGCACCATGCTGGAGAAAAGCGGCGTCGCCGCCGACCTTCTGCATTGCCTGCAGGTCCTGCTGCGCCGGGTCCCCGGGGGGCTGGCGATGGCGGTCACGGCCATGGGAACGATCATGGCGGCGACCACCGGGATCATCGGGGCCTCGGTGGTGATGATGACCCTGATGGCGCTGCCGGTAATGCTGGAGCGCAAATACAATCCCGAGCTCGCGACCGGCACCATCGCCGCGTCGGGACCACTGGGCATCCTGATTCCACCCAGCATCATGCTGGTGATCATGGCCGACCTGCTGGCGCGGTCGGTGGGCAACCTGTTCGTCGCCGCGGTGATCCCCGGGTTCATCCTGTCGGGCATCTATTTCGTCTACATCTTCCTGATCAGCTCGTGGAAGCCGAGCCTGGCGCCGCCGCTGCCCAAGGAAATCGGGCCGAAGACGACGGGGGAATTGTGGATCATGATCCTGCGCGGCTTCGTTCCGCCGCTGTTCCTGATCTTCATGGTCCTGGGCTCGATCGTGTTCGGCTGGGCGACGCCCACCGAGGCCGCCGGGGTCGGTGCCTTCGGCGCCATCCTGCTGGCGGTGCTCAACCGCCGCCTGACGCGCAAGGTCCTGAGCGACGTGGTCGAGCGCTCGGCGCTGACCGGAGCGATGCTGTTCTTCATCTTCATCGGCGCGACGGCGTTTTCCTACACCTTCCGCTCGCTGGGCGGTGACGACCTGGTGGTCGACCTGGTGGAGGGCTTCGGATTCGGACCCTGGGGGGTCCTTTTCGTCATTATGGGGGTGGTGTTCTTCCTCGGCTTCTTCTTCGACTGGATCGAGATCACGCTGATCATCCTGCCGGTCTTCGCACCGGTCATCGATCTGCTGGATTTCGGCGACCACATCGCCCACAAGGACGTCGTCTACTGGTTCGCCATCCTGGTGGCTATCAACCTGCAGACCTCGTTCCTGACGCCGCCGTTCGGCTTCGCGCTTTTCTACATGAAAGGGGTGGCGCCGCCGGAAGTGAAGATCCAGCAGATCTATCGCGGGATCATCCCCTTCGTCCTCCTGCAGCTGGTGGGGCTGGGACTGGTCATGCGCTTCCCCGACATTGCCATGTGGCTGCCCAACAAGCTGCTCGATTGACAAGCCCCCCCGGGGGAGCAATCAGGCAGCCGGGATATTCACGCGTCTGCGCTTGAGGAGCCGGACCAGTTCGTCGGCGGGTACCGGCGGGCTGAGGATGAAACCCTGGATCTGATCAACGCCCTGGGCACGGAGGAGCGCCAGTTGCGCGTCGGTCTCGACGCCCTCGGCCACGGCCTGGATGTTGAGCTGGTGCGCCATGACGATGATTGTGTTCACGATGGCCAGATCGTCGGCCGAGGTGTTGATGTCGCGAACGAAGGACTGGTCGATCTTGAGGGCGTCGATGGGGAATCGCTTTAGATAGCTGAGGGACGAATACCCGGTCCCGAAATCGTCGATCGACAGGCGCACGCCCATGGCGTTGAGCTGGCGCAGGGTGTCGATGGCGGATTCGGCCTGCCCCATGACCATGCTTTCGGTCACTTCCAGTTCCAGATATTCCGGCGGCAGGCCGGTTTCAGCGAGGACCTCGCCGACGATGTCGGCGAAGCCGGGCTGGCGGAACTGGCGGGCCGAAATATTCACCGAAACGCTGACTGGCGGAATGCCGGTATCCTGCCAAACCCTGTTCTGGGTACAGGCGGCGCGCAGCACCCATTGGCCGAGGGGCAGGATGAGCCCCGTCTCCTCGGCGGTGGGGATGAAGTCCGCCGGCGGGATCAGGCCTTCCTTGGGGTGGCGCCACCGGACCAGGGCCTCGATGCCGGCGATCTCGCCCGAGGCGAGGTCCGCCCGGGGCTGGTAATGGAGCTCGAATTCGTCGTTCTCGAGGGCGGCGCGCAAGCCGGTTTCGAGGGTCAGGCGCTGGATGGCCACCCCCTTCATCTCGGAAGTGAAATACTGGAAATTGTTCTTGCCCTGGGATTTGGCGTGATACATGGCGCCGTCGGCGAACTTGATCAGGTCGTCGGCGGAGCGGGTGTCGTGGGGGCTGATGGCGATGCCGATGCTGGCGGTGATCGTCACCCTGTGGCCAAGGAGTTCCATGGGTTCGGCAACGATACTGAGCAGTTTCCTGGCAATAATGGCGGCGCCCTCGGCATTGGCGATGCGGACCAGAAGAATGGTGAATTCGTCGCCGCCCATGCGGGCAACAGTGTCGGTTTCGCGGACCGCGTCGATCAGGCGCTCGGCGGTCTTCTGGATTACGATGTCACCGGCGTTGTGCCCGAGACTGTCGTTGATCATCTTGAAGTTATCGAGATCGAGGAACAAAACCGCCTCGTGTTCGCCGCGGCGCTGGGACAGAAGCATCGCCTGGCGCAGACGCTCGTGGAATAGATTGCGGTTGGGAAGCCCGGTGAGAGAGTCGTAGTTGGCCTGGTAATTGATCCGGTCCTCGTATTCCTTGCGCTGGGAGATGTCCCGAAAAATGGCGGCATAGCCGACGGCCTGCCCATCCTCGTCCCTGAGCACGTTGATGCTCGCCCACTGGGGATAGATTTCGCCGTTCTTGCGCCGGTTCCACATCTCGCCGGTCCAGGTGCCGGCACTTTGTAGGGATTGCCACAAGGTCTCATAGAAGGACGATGGCTGCTTGCCTGACTTGAGGACGCTCGGGTTCCTGCCCAGGACCTCGGACAGCGTGTAACCGGTGATTCTGGTGAACGCCGGGTTGACACTGGTGATGTTGTTGTCGATGTCGGTCACCATCAGGGCCTCGGTGGTATTCTCGAACACTGTGGCAGCCAGACGGAGGCTTTTCTCGATACGTTTGCTTTCGCTGATGTCTGTGCGGATGCACAACGTACCGCCGTCGTCGGTACGGTGTTCGTTGACGCGCAACCAGCGATCACCGGCGCGTTCCTCGTCGAAGGGACCCGAGGGATCGCGGTGGCGCGCCATGCGTGCTGCGAGCCAGGCGTCGACGCCGGCGGCGGCGTCCAAAATGGCGCCCGACGTGGCCTCGCTGCGGGCCAGGTCCTCGAACCGGGACCCGGGCATCAGCAGATGGGGCGACCCGTCGTAAAGCTCGGCGAAACGGTCATTGAATACGACGGCGCGGTCGTCGGTGCCGAAAAGCATGAAGCCGTCGGACATGACCTCGATGGCGTCGGTGAGACGGGTGTGTGCCCTGATCGTCTGTTGTTCGCTCGCCCGGGCCAAGTCCTTGGCCTTCTCCAGCGCTTTTTCCCTATGCATCAGGGCGCGAAGCGGCAGAATCTTGAGAACAAGAAAAATCATCACCGCGAGAGCGATGCCGAGGAGGACGGGAACCCCGGCGCGCACCCAGATGTGCCTGACGTTTTCGGTGATGCGAATATGACCGACGGTGCGGAATCCGTCGCTCAGCGGGCTTTCGCGGGACCGGAAGTTAGCCAGGATCGGTGTGCCCCACTCCTGCACCACGTCACCCTTTTCGTCGAAAATCAGGACGTGGTGTTGGGGACCGGCAAAGAAATCCTGGTCGGCGCCGAAGGTCGTGAGCACCTCCTCCAGGCGTTCTTCCTGATAGGTCCAAGACTTGGGTGAGGCGTAAGCGAGCTTCGAAATCTGCGCCGCGGCGAGCCGGGTCTCAATGGCGATGCGATCGGCCTCGTATTCGAACGCGGTCAGCAGGTAGGCGCCGGTGATGGCGGCGGCGACGACGCCGGCAATGACACCGGCAAATCCGGTCAAATACCGCTCCAGGTCACCGCCGACTTTCCAGGCCATCTATCCGCCCTCGCGATCGCACGGCACACAATGGCCGTAGTTGCGAAGGATGGCCACGCCGGCAGCCGAGCGGGCGAAGTTGATGAAACGCCGCGCCGCGCCGCCGGAGCCCGGCCCGGTGACGAAGTAAAAGGTCTTGGTCAGGGGATAGGTGCCGTCGTCTACGGTCGCTGCGCTCGGCTCGATTCCGTTGAGCCGAAAGATTTTGAAGTGCCGGTGTTCGGTTAGGTCCTGGTTGAGGGACGTGGTGCCGAGGGAACCGGGGATGCGTTGGAGGGCGTCGGCGTTGTCCTGGTCGGTGAAATAGACGGGGATACCATTGCGCTGCCGGGCAGCCTGGAGGGCCGCATCCATACCCGGCAGGCGGCGGCGCATCAATTGGGTATCGGTTTCGACCTCGGGACGAAGGATGATACGGACGTCCTGCCCGTTGGGCCACTTGGTACGGGTACCCCGGAACATCGCCATTAGGTCGTCCGTGCTCAGATCCGTCGTCCCGACATCGGAGGCGGTGGCAAAGACAACGGCCGTGGTGCCGTAGGCGACGGCTTCGAAACCGGGATGTTTTTCTGTTTCCTTCAAAGGGCGGGCACTGACGGCGAGATCGACGGCGCCCCTGCGCAGGGCCCTGATGCCGCCGCTGCTGCCGAGGCTGGGCAGGACCTGCACCTCAATATCGGGGTGGAGGGGCTCGAAGGCGTCGCCAAGACGCTTCATGGCGCCCAGGGCCGAACCGGTGCCGCCAATTGTCAGGGTTTCGGAGCGGGCCACCGAAGACAGGCACAAGAATGCGACGGCACAACAAATTGCCGCCGTCACGATTCGTCGTCGGGACATGGCGTCACCAAGCTGACATTCTTTGTGCCCCGTGAAGGCAATCGATTACTTTCACGTGCACCGATGAGCGATACCCTATGAGTTTCCTTGGAAACCCGCCTTGATCCAGATCAGTTTTCCGCCGGTTTCAAGGTAGCCCGATCGTCAGGATAACGGAGGTCAATCAGCCAAATTTCCGTAAAATCAGGTTGTTGACGTGAATTATCACCCGAAGGTTGAATTGCGAAATTTCAAGGATGGGGCGACAGGTTCGGATTTGCCGACCGGCAGCGGGCAGGGCGAGGGCACTCAACCTTGGGTGCGAAACCGCCGCTTGACGACTCAAAGTATGGTATACAGTATGCAAGGTTACCGTCTGCCCAACCTGTCAGCCCGTGGGGGAGTCTCGCCGGGGAGGAGGACGTCCCGCGCCACCGGTTCGATACCGGCGGTTCGAGGACATCATCCTAACCGGGTGACGGGCAATTGTTTTTGGGGAGGCAAGTAACCGATCAAGATACGAAAACATTGGGAGGACCAAATCTATGTCGATCAAAGGAAGGTTTACCCGAACGAGCGGCCTGGGACTCGTCCTGGCCGCCGGACTCGCCATGGCCGCCGCATCGCCGGCCGAGGCCAAGACTTTCAAGTGGGCGTTCCAGGGCGATCCCGTCAGCATGGACCCCTACACCATCAACGAGACCCTGACGCTGGGGTTCATCGGCAACATCTATGAAAGCCTGATCCGCCGCCGCAAGGACCTTTCCATCGAACCGGCGCTGGCGGAATCCTGGGAAACGGTGAAACCCGACGTCTGGCGCTTCCACTTGCGCAAGAACGTGAAATTCCATGACGGCACGCCGTTCACGGCCAAAGACGTGGTCTTCTCGTGGAAGCGGACCCTGAGCCAGGGCTCGGACGTCAAGACCTTCGTTTCCGGCATCAAGGACATCAAGGTCCTCGACGACCACACCATCGACATCGTCACCGCCGGACCGCGGCCGATCTTCACCAGCGAGATTCCCTTCTGGTACATCATGTCGGAGGATTGGGCGAAGAAGAACAAGGCGGTCGAGGTCGGCAAGCTGACCACGGAAGCGGAAAACTACGCCAACCGTCACGCCAACGGGACCGGCCCGTTCATCCTGAAAAGCCGCGAACCCGGGGTCAAGACCGTGGTCGTCCCCAATCCCAACTGGTGGGACAAGGCGACTCACAACATCACCGAGGGCATCCTGACGCCGATCAAGTCGCCGGCGACGCGGGTGGCGGCACTGCTGTCCGGGGAACTGGACATGATGTATCCGGCGCCGACACAGGACGTGAACCGGATCAAGGGAACCAAGGGGCTGGCCATGCTGGAAGGCCCGGAGGCACGGACCATCTTCCTCGGCTTCGACCTGCAGCGGGACGAGCTTCTGTACTCCAACATCAAGGGCAAGAACCCGCTCAAGGACGTGCGGGTGCGCAAGGCCATGTACCAGGCGCTGGACATGAACGCGATCAAGAAGAAGGTGATGCGCGGCAACTCGTGGCCGGCGGCACTGCTGATCGCGCCCCAGATCAACGGCTTCAAGAAGGAGCTCAACACACGCTTTGCCTACGACCCGAAGGCGTCGAAGAAGCTGCTGGCCGCCGCCGGTTATCCCAACGGCTTCGAGATCGTCCTCGATTGCCCCAACGACCGCTACGTCAACGACGAAGCCATATGCCTGGCGGCGTCAGCGATGCTGGCCAAGGTCGGCGTCAAGGTGAAGGTCAATGCCCAGACCAAGGCCAAGCACTTCGGCAAGATCAAGCGCGAAGACACCAGCTTCTACCTGCTGGGCTGGACGCCGAGCACGTTCGACGTCCACAACGTCTTCTACAACAACGTCAAGACACGCCCGGCCTACCTGCCCAAGGGCGTCGAACCGCAGCCGGGCCAGGGCCAGTGGAACTGCGGTATTTATTCCAACACCGAAGTGGACAAGCTGATCGAACTGGTGGCCAACGAAATCGACCCGGCGAAACGCCAGGGTATGATCTCCAAGATGATGACCATCCACAAGAACGAGATCGGTCACATCCCCCTGCATCAGCAGCCGCTGAGCTGGGCCAAGAAGGCGAGCATCGATCTCTTCCAGTCGCCGGACAACACGTTCCAACTGCGCTGGGTGACGGTCAAATAAGCCGGCATCCGGCATCGTGAGCGAGGCCCGGGCCACCGGCCCGGGCCTTTTCGCGCCGCTTCCCCGTCGTCTATAGTCTTCGTCCCCAGGGAGGGGGAAACCGGGTGGCTGCCTATATCGTCCGACGCATTCTGCAGGCCATCGTCGTCATGCTGACGGTGGCGCTGATCGCGTTCTCGCTGTTCCGCTTCGTCGGCGACCCCATACTGGCGCTGGTCGGCCAGGACACGACGCTGGAGGAGCAGGCCGAGCTGCGCAAGGAACTGGGCCTGACCGACCCGGTGGTGGTCCAGTTCGCCCGCTTCGTCGGCAACGTGGCCCGGGGCGAATTGGGGATTTCCTACGGCCAGCGGCGGCCGGTCATCGACATGTTCAAGGAACGCCTGCCGGCGACGCTGGAGCTCAGCCTGCTGTCGGCGGTGCTGGCCATCGGCATCGGCATCCCCATGGGCATATACAGCGGCCTTCACCGGGACGGCTGGCTGAGCCGCGTCTTCCAGACGGTGTCGCTGGTCGGCATCTCGCTGCCGCCGTTCCTGGTCGGCATCCTGCTGATCTACCTGTTCGCCGTCTTCATCGGCGTGCTGCCGTCCCAGGGGCGGGGCGACACCGTGCAACTGGGGTGGTGGTCGACGGGTCTACTTACCTGGTCGGGGATCAAGTCGCTGATCCTGCCGGCGATCACCCTCGGCCTATTCCAGATGACCCTGATCATGCGCCTGGTGCGCTCCGAGATGCTCGAAGTGCTGCGCACCGATTACATCAAGTTCGCCCGCGCCCGTGGCCTCAAAAACCGGGTGGTCAATTTCGGCCATGCGCTGAAGAACACCCTGGTCCCTGTGATCACCGTGACCGGCCTGCAGGTGGGCTCCATCGTCGCCTTCGCCGTGATCACCGAGACGGTGTTCCAGTGGCCGGGGCTAGGGTTCCTGTTCCTGCAGTCGGTGCAGACGGTGGATATCCCGGTGATGGCGGCCTACCTGGTGTTCGTCGCCGCCTTCTTCGTCATCATCAACCTGATCGTCGACCTGCTTTATTACGTCATCGACCCGAGGCTCCGCCTCGACCGCACCACGTCCAGCGACCACGGCGGGTGAGAGGCGACGGCATGAGCACCCTCGTACGCACTCGCGAAAGCCTGTACCGCATCATCGACAGCGACATCTTCTACAGTTTCCGTAGCTCACCGGTGACCGTCGGCGCCGCCATCGTCACCCTGATCCTGGTCCTCGGCGCCATCTTCGCGCCCTTGGTCACGCCCCACGACCCCTACGACCTGGAGGCCCTCAACCTGATGGACGCCTTCAACCCGCCGGTCTGGTACGAGGACGGCACCTGGTCCTTCATGCTCGGAACCGACGATCAGGGCCGGGGCATCTTATCGGCCATCGTCTACGGCATGCGGCTGTCGCTCTGGGTGGGGCTGGTCGCGGTGCTGTTCTCGGGCGTCATCGGGGTGGCGCTGGGGCTGGTCGCCGGCTACGTCGGCGGCAACACGGACGCGGTCATCATGCGGGTGGCCGAGGTCCAACTGACCTTTCCGGCGATCCTGATCGCGCTGCTCATCGACGGGGTCCTGCGCGGTATCCTGCCGCCGTTCATGATCGAGGAACTGGCGATCTGGGTGGTGATCGTCTCCATCGGCATTTCCGGCTGGCCCCAGTACGCCCGCACCGTGCGCGCCTCGACCATCGTCGAGAACAACAAGGAATACGTCCACGCCGCGGTCCTGACCGGCATCCACCCGGCGATGATCATGATCCGCCACGTGCTGCCCAACGTCATGGGGCCGGTGCTGGTGATCGCCACCATCCAGCTCGCCATCGCCATCATCAACGAGGCGACACTGTCGTTCCTGGGGGTCGGAATCCCGGTCACCGAGCCGTCGCTGGGCACGCTGCTCCGGGTCGGCAACAACTTCCTGTTCTCGGGCGAATGGTGGATCACCGTCTTCCCCGGGGTGGCGCTGGCGCTGCTGGTCATTGCCGTCAACCTGGTGGGGGATTGGATGCGCGACGCCTTCAATCCGAAGCTGCGCTGATGGCCGAGCCGCTTTTGAAAGTCGAGAACCTCAGGGTCGAGTTCCCGACCCGGCGGGGCACGCTGTGTGCCGTCGACGACGTCAGCTTCCATATCCAACCGGGCGAGGTCCTGGGCGTGGTCGGCGAGTCGGGAGCCGGAAAATCGATGACCGGCATCGCCGTGATCGGCCTTCTCGAAGCGCCGGGGCGCATCGCCGGGGGCCGGATCGTGCTCGAGGGGCAGCGCATCGACGACCTGCCCTACGAGGAAAAACGCAAACTCCGCGGGCGCAAGATCGGCGCTATTTTCCAGGACCCGCTGACCAGCCTGAACCCCCTCTACACCGTCGAGCGGCAGCTGATCGAGACCATCCGCACCCACCTGGAGGTGAGCGAGAGCGAGGCCTTCGAGCGCGCCGTCAGCCTGCTCCGGGAAGTCGGCATTCCGGCCCCCGAGCAGCGCATCAAGCATTATCCGCACCAGTTCTCCGGCGGCATGCGCCAGCGGGTGGTGATCGCCCTGGCGCTGTGCGCCGAACCCAGCCTGATCATCGCCGACGAGCCGACGACGGCGCTGGACGTCTCCATCCAGGCGCAGATCATCACGCTGCTGAAACGCCTCTGCCGGGACCACGGCACCTCGGTCATGCTGGTGACTCACGACATGGGGGTGATCGCCGAGACCGCGCACCGGGTCGCCGTCATGTACGCCGGGCGCCTGGTCGAGGTCGGCCCGGTCAAGGACGTGGTCCGCAACCCGTCCCACCCTTACACCGCGGGGCTCATGGCCTCGATCCCGGTGATCGGGCGCAAGGTCGAGAACCTGTCGCAGATCGACGGTAGCATGCCGCGCCTCAACGCCATACCCGAGGGATGCGCCTTCAGCCCGCGCTGCCCCCAGGTCATGGAGCGCTGCCGCCGGGAGCGGCCGCCCCTCGATACCCGGGGCCGGACCGAGGTCTCGTGCTGGCTGCACGCCGGGGAGAGCGTCGATGCCTGAACGACAGCCGCTGCTCCGGGTCGAGGGCCTGGCCCATTACTTCGACGTCTCGCCGCCGCTGCTCAACCGCGTGTTCGAGGGCAAGAAACGGTTGTTCCTGAAGGCGGTGGACGACGTCAGCTTCCACATCAAACCGGGCGAGACCTTCGCCCTGGTGGGCGAATCGGGGTGCGGCAAGTCGACGGTGGCGCGGCTCATCGTGCGCCTCTACGATCCCATGCGCGGAACCATAGAGTTCGAGGGCCAGGACATCAGCCATGTGGAATCGCGGAAGGACTTCCTCAACTTCCGGCGCAAGGCGCAGATGATCTTCCAGGACCCCTACGCCAGCCTCAACCCGCGCTGGCGGGTGCGGGACATCGTCGGCGAACCGATCCGCGCCTTCGGCCTGCTCAAGGACGGCGAGACCCTCGACGGCCGGGTTGGGGTGCTGCTGAACCAGGTCGGCCTGAGCCCTAGCGACGGCGACAAGTATCCGCACGAATTCTCCGGTGGCCAGCGCCAGCGCATCTCCATCGCCCGGGCGCTATCGAGCAACCCGGACTTCCTGGTCTGCGACGAGCCGACGTCGGCGCTCGACGTCTCGGTGCAGGCGCAAATCCTCAACCTGATGAAACAACTGCAGCGGGACCTGGGGCTGACCTACCTTTTCATTTCCCACGATCTGGCGGTGGTCTATCACATGGCCGACCACGTCGGGGTCATGTACCTGGGGCGGCTGGCCGAGGTCGCCGATTCCCAATCGCTCTTCACCCGTCCCCGCCACCCCTACACCCGGCTGCTGCTCGACGCCCTGCCGGATCTCGAGAACGTCGGCCGCGAGCGGACGCCGGTCGCCGGCGAGGTGCCGAACCCGATCAACCCGCCGCCGGGCTGCGGCTTTCATCCCCGCTGCCCCTTCGCCAGCGAGCGCTGCCGCAGCGAGCGCCCGGAGTTGATGGCGGTGGACGATGGGTTCGTCTCGTGCCACGCGGTCGAGGAAGGGCGCATGCCCGAGGGCATCGAACTGCCGCCGCTGGCGGAAACTCCCGACTAATGTTTATTACGGCGGCGCCAGTCCTCGATCTCGGCGATGACCTCGTCGGCGGACGAGATGTCGGCGTAGCGCCGCTCGACGTCGCGCAGGTTGTCACGGTGCGGCCCCTCCTCGTGATCGCCGACGCAGTCCTCGGGGACGATGGTGCGGTAGCCGTACTGGAAACTGTCGATGACGCTGGCGCGGATACAGCCGCTGGTGACGCAGCCGGTGACGATGACGGTGTCGACCCGCTCCTTGATGAAGAAGGGGACGACGGGGGTGAGAAAGAAGATCGAGGGGCCGGTCTTGCACACGGCGACGTCGTAGCCGGGGTCGTAGATGCGGGGTTCGATCTCGGTCGCCGGGGCGCCGTGGATGAACTCGCGGGTCGCCGGCACCTTCCAGTGGGGTGTGTCCCGTTCGCCGGTGTAGGCGGTGTAGCAGGTGGCGACGGGAACCCCGCAGCGCCGGGCGACGTCGAGGAGGCGGGCGGTGTTGGCGACGCCGCGCTCGATCAGGGGCGCGCCGCCAAGGGGATACTGGGCGTCGGTGAACCCGACCTGGAAATCGACAACGACGATCCCCGGCTTTTCACCGAAGCCGATGGGGAGCGAGCCGTAGCCCCGCTCGGCGAAGGCATCCCTGGTAGTATCGGTCATGGCGGATCCCCATTTTCCATGTTGGCGGACACCGGTCCGTGGGCCACCAACCGTAGCATGAAAATAATCGAGATTGAGTAGGAGTTCGCTGCCATGCCCATCATCAACCGCATCGCCGAATTCGAGAACGACATGACCACCTGGCGCCGCGACCTGCATGCCCATCCCGAAACCGCCTTCGAGGAGGAACGGACGGCAGCCACGGTCGCCGCCCGGCTGGAGGAATTCGGCGTCGAGGTGCACCAGGGGTTGGCCGGCACCGGGGTCGTGGGGACGCTGAGGAACGGCGACGGGCCGGCGATCGGCCTGCGCGCCGACATGGACGCGCTGCACATCCACGAAAAGAACGACTTCGCCCACAAGTCCACGATCGAGGGCAAGATGCACGCCTGCGGCCACGACGGCCACACCACGATGCTGCTGGGGGCGGCGCGTTACCTGGCCGAAACCCGCAACTTCAAGGGCACGGTGCATTTCATCTTCCAGCCGGCGGAGGAGAACGAGGGCGGCGGCCGGGTGATGGTGGAAGAGGGCCTGTTCGACAAGTTCCCGGCGGCCAGCGTCTACGGCATGCACAACTGGCCAGGCATGGACGTGGGCACGTTCGCGGTCCGCCCGGGGCCGATGATGGCGGCCTACGACATCTTCGAGATGACGGTCACGGGCCGGGGCGCCCATGCCGGCATGCCGCACACCGGCATCGATCCGGTCGTTGTGGCGGCGGAGATCGTCACGGCGCTGCAAACCATCGCCAGCCGTATCACCCATCCGCTCGATTCCGTCGTCGTCAGCGTCACCCAGGTCCATGGCGGCGATACCTGGAACGTGATCCCCGACGACGTGATCCTGCGCGGCACGGCGCGCTCCTTCCGGGGCGAGGTGCAAGACACCATCGAGCCCACGATCCGGCGCATCGCAGAGGGCGTTTGCGCCGCCCACGGGGCGTCCATGACCCTCGACTACGAACGGCGCTATCCGCCAACCCTGAACCATCCGGCGGAAACCAAGATCGCCGCCGGGGTCGCCGCCGCCATCGTCGGCGATGACAACGTCGATCGCGATCCCATGCCCTGCATGGGGGCCGAGGATTTCTCCTTCATGCTGCAGAAGCGTCCGGGGTGCTATATCTGGGTCGGCAACGGTCCCGGCGAGGGCGGCTGCATGCTGCACAACCCCCACTACGAGTTCAACGACGAGATCCTGAGCCTCGGCGCCACCTACTGGGCCAGGCTGGTGGAGACGGTGCTGGAGTGAGGGGCGGCGGGGCCAGTTTCTGGCGGGCGACGGCGGCCGGGCTTTGCGCCACCCTGGTCGGCATCGGCCTGGCGCGCTTCGCCTATACGCCGCTGATCCCGGCGCTGGTCGCCGGCGAGTGGTTCACGCCATCGCAAGCGGCCTACCTGGGGGCCGCCAACCTGGCCGGGTACCTGGCGGGGGCGCTGGTCGCCCGGCCGATGGCGGCGCGGGCCTCGGCGCCGGCGCTGCTGCGGACGATGATGGTGGTGGCGACGGCGGCCTTCTTCGCCTGCGCGGCACCGCTGTCCTTCCCCTGGTTCTTCGTCTGGCGCTTCGCCGCCGGGCTGGCGGGTGGCGTGCTGATGGTGCTGGCGGCGCCCACCGTGCTGCCCCACGTGCCCGCCAACCGCCGGGGGCTGGCCGGCGGCGCCATCTTCACCGGCGTCGGCCTCGGCATCGCCGCCTCGGGAACCCTGGTGCCGCTGCTGCTGCGCTGGGGCCTGGTCGAGACTTGGTGTGGCCTGGGGACCGTGGCGCTGGTGCTGACGGCGGCGGCGTGGGGCGGCTGGCCGGACACCCGGGTGAGCGCGAAACC
>JAJFIG010000036.1 GCA_021775195.1 Rhodospirillales bacterium
GGTCGAGCTCGGCAAGCAGTTGGCCAACGTCATCCTCCCCGAACTTACCGGCGAGCACCCCGCCGGCGCCCACGATTCCTCCACCGCCGGCCTCATGGACCACCTCCGGCGCCTCAAGGACGGCGCCCCATGACCCTCCGCCTCCTGCCCGAGACCGTGGTCATCCGCATCGCCGCCGGCGAGGTCGTCGAGCGCCCGGCCTCGGCGGTCAAGGAACTGGTCGAGAACAGCATCGACGCCGGGGCGTCGCGCATCGACGTGGTCGTCGCCGACGGCGGCCGCACCCTGATCTCGGTCACCGACGACGGCCGCGGCATGGACGCCCGGGAACTGGCCCTGGCCGTCCAGCGCCATGCCACCTCCAAACTCCCCGGCGACGATCTCATGGCCATCGCAACGCTCGGGTTCCGGGGCGAGGCCCTGCCCTCCATCGGCGCCGTCAGCCGCCTTTCCATCACCAGCCGCCCCGCCGACGCCGACTCCGCCTGGACCCTCGCCGTCGAGGGCGGGCGGACGGCCGAGCCCGAGCCCGCCGCCCATCCCCCCGGCACCCGCATCGAGGTCCGCGACCTCTTCTATGCCACCCCGGCGCGGCTCAAGTTCCTCAAGGCCCCGCGCACCGAACTGACGCACACGGTCGAGGCCGTCAACCGCCTCGCCATGGCCCACCCCGGCATCGGCTTCACCTTGAGCGACGGCACCCGCTCGCGGATCAAGCTGCCCCCGGCCCCGGGCGATTTGTTCGCCGCCCGCCTCGACCGCCTCGGCGCCATCATGGGCCGCGACTTTGCCGACAACGCCCTTCGCATCGACGCCGAGCGCGAGGGCATCCGCCTCACCGGCCACGCCGGCCTGCCCACCCTCAACCGGGGCAACGCGGCGTATCAGTTCCTCTTCGTCAACGGCCGCCCGGTGCGCGACAAGCTCCTCGTCGGGGCGCTTCGGGGCGCCTACCGGGATTTCCTCGCCTCCGACCGCTATCCCCTGGTGGCCCTGTTCCTCGAGGTCCCCGCCGGCGCCGTCGACGTCAACGTCCACCCGGCCAAGACCGAGGTCCGCTTCCGCGACCCGGGCCTGGTGCGCGGCCTCATCGTCGGCGCCTTGCGCCACGCCCTGGCCGAGGCCGGCCACCGCGCCGCCACCACCGTCGCCGGTGCGGCCCTCGGTGCCGTCAGGCCCGGCGGGTTGCCCATGGGCTCCGGAGGCCGGGGGGGCGGACCCGTCTATGCCGCCCAGCCCGGCGCCGTCGGCAATTTCCTCGCCGAGACCGCCGCCGCCTACCACGCGCCCCTGCCCGACCTCGACCTTCCCCCGGGCGCCGCGCCGCCGGCCCCCGATGCCATCCCGGACGCCGATGACGTGGCCCGGGAAAACGTCCTCGCCACCTATCCCCTGGGTGTCGCCCGGGCCCAGGTCCACGCCACCTACGTCGTCGCCCAGACCGCCGACGGCATCGTCATCGTCGACCAGCACGCCGCCCACGAACGCCTCACCCACGAGCGCATCAAGGCATCGCTGGCCAGCGACGGCGTCGCCCGCCAGGGCCTGCTCATCCCCGAGGTCGTGGAACTGGACGAGGGCGCCGTCGACCGCCTCACCGCCCGCGCCGGCGAGCTCGCCGAACTCGGCCTCGTCGTCGAGGCCTTCGGCCCCGGCGCCGTCGTCGTCCGCGAGACCCCGGCGCTGCTGGGCGAGACCGACGTTGCCGGCCTGGTGCGCGACTTGGCCGGCGACCTCACCGAACTGGACGAGGCCCTGGCCCTCAAGGACCGCCTCGGCGACGTCTGTGCCACCATGGCCTGCCATGGCAGCATCCGCGCCGGGCGCCGCCTCAACCCCGCCGAGATGAACGCCCTCCTGCGCGAGATGGAGGCGACCCCCCATTCCGGCCAGTGCAGCCACGGCCGCCCCACCTACGTCGAACTGAAACTGGCCGACATCGAAAAGCTCTTCGGGCGGCGCTAGATCACCTTCCGACCAATTGATTCCATTTGGTCGGAAAATGCTCTAGTGCCCGAAAGCGCAAGGTAATCGGCAACCCGGTTCGCTTCTCAAAATAGCTGAGGGTGTTGAAGAACTATTTTGAGGCCTGAAATCGTGGCTTTTCGGCAGTTTTTCAACAGCCTCAGCCATGTGCGGACGTTGCCACGATACAGCGCCAATGACGGTCGATGCGGGCTGTGAGTTTCTCTGTCCATTTTTTTAAGATTAGGGTTTACAGAATCGAAATCACTGTATATATATAGAATATATTCTGTATATATAATTTGAATTTCGCTGATAAAACAACCCTGATGGAGAGACGCCATGACGATACCAACTCAAAAGATCGCCGAAGGCTGGGGCTGGCAACACTTGTGGGAACCCCTCGATACGGGACACCACGAATTCTCCCCTGATCGCGTGAAAAAGGTCCTCCATACGGACATCGGAGCCAAGATCATCATGGCTTCGCGTTTTATGCGGTAAATGGGTCGGTTGGACCCAAGACGTCTGGGCTTTGTTTGAATCCGTCAACGGCTTTGGCGTCACCGGCAAGTATCTGCTGGACTGAATTCGACAAAGGAAGAGAGAGATACCATGACTGTACCAACTTTAAAGATTCCTGAAGGTTGGGAAGATCGCGCCCCCGACGGCTGGGACTGGCAACCCTTATGGGAGGCCCTGGAAAAGGGTCACCACGAATTCACCCATGATTTCGTGACAAACGCCATCGAGGCGGACATCGGACCCAAGATCATCCTGGATGACGGGCTGTTCCCCGGTTTTAACCTGCAAGGGGACCGGTTTTCCGAACAGATTATCTTCATTCCTGAAATGCTGATCACGGCGCGCGCCATGAAGGCAGGACTGGTCTTAATCCGCCCGCTGCTGGCCGCCATGGCGGAAAAGCCACTAGGTGTATTCGTCATGGGCACGGTGCTTGGCGACATGCACGACATCGGCCAAAACATCGTCACTATCATGCTTGAAAATGCGGGGTTTGAAATCATTAACCTGGGTACCGATGTGCACCCGGATACATTCATTGAGAAGGCGATTGAACACGACGCCGATCTTGTTGGGTTTTCCGCCCTGCTTTCGACAACGGTCTACTATCAGAAAGTAACCATTGAGGAATTCGAGAAAGCCGGACACCGCGATAAGGTGAAAATCCTCATCGGTGGCGCACCGACGACCCAGGAATGGGCCGACGAAATCGGCGCCGATGGCTGGGGTAAGGACGCTATCTCCGCCGTCCGTATTGCCAGGGAACTGATTGATCATCCAAGGCAAGCGTGGGCGGCTTAGGAATTGGCGGAGGGAACCCTATGAGCAAGGAAAACGTTGCCGGCTTCTTCATATCATTGAATGACGGGGACGAGGCTGGAATGTCGAGCAACCCTGCCCCGGCCGAGGTCATCGGATACGCCCAGCAAAGGGGGTTCGAGTTCTCAAAGGGCGAACTTCAAAGTGTTATGAAAGAATTGATTTTTACGGCTCAAAGCCTGCCCAGGGTCTGGGGGTGGAAACTCGCCCGGAACCTCGACCTGGTTCGTAAAACCTGACCGTTTTAAAACTTTCGGGAGACCTTCGTGCCGCCGATCCACACCTCGACCACACACGCCCGCGACGCGGACTGCGAACTGACCGGCGGCTAAAGGTATACGCGCGAGAAAAACCCGACTGATGCCCCAGCCGAACGACTAATCGCTCGGCTCGAGGGCAGCGCCGACGCCAAGTTGCTCGCCTCCGGGCCTCCGACGCGGCAACACCACCCGTTTGCCGCCGAACAGGTCATCGGACGAGATCGGCCCCGGGCCGTCGGCGGTCATGACGAAGAGGTCCACTGTCGGGATCCTGTTGCCGATTTCGATGGTCATGAACCTTCCCCCCTATTTTCGTTGAACGCTGCTGCCGTTCAGTCTTCGACGGCCAATCGCAGCAGGAATTGGCGCCGCTGGTCCCAGGTCAGCCGTCGTGGCAGGGTCGTCTTTGCATGGGCGGCGAGATCGCGCAAGGTCGCGAAGACGTCGTAAAGCCGCATGGTGCCGGTGTCCGACAGTACCATCGCCTGGCTGCCGTCGCCGTTGAAGGCGACGGCCTTGATCGGCGCCCGGGCACCCCGCATGACGGCGATCTCCCGGCCCGTCCCGGCGTCCCAAAGCCGTGCCGTCCCGTCTTTCGAGCCGGTCAGGATACGCCGCCCGTCGGGGCTGAAGGTGGCGGCGGTCACCGGTGCTGAATGGCCGCTGAGAACCATCTCCTGGGCGCCGCTCCCGGCATCGACGACGCCGGCCCCGTTGCCCGGTCCCGGGCGGACGATGGAACGGCCATCGGGGCTGCGGGCGGTGCCGCCGATCTTGCCGGTCCAGTCGCCAATGACCTTTGTCTCGACGCCGCCATCGGCCTCCCAGAGTCGGGCCGTGCCGTCGCCCGACGCGGTCAGGATGGAGCGCCCGTCGGCGCTGAAGACGGCTTGGATGACGGCATTCTGGTGGCCGCCCAGGGTCGCGGCGGCGGCGCCCCCGGC
>JAJFIG010000351.1 GCA_021775195.1 Rhodospirillales bacterium
GGCCTGCTCGTCGACGGCGGCGTCCGGGACCTGGAGGAGATGGTAGAATTCGACTTTCCCGTCTTCGCCCGCCACATGGTCCCGACCACGGGACGGACGCGGCTCAAGGTCGAGGCCATCAATGTCCCCGTCACCATTGACGGCGTCGCCGTGGCGCCCGGCGACATCATCGCCGCCGACGGCACCGGCGTCGTCTGCCTGCCCGCCACCCGCGCCGAGGAGATCGTCACCCTTGCCGAGGCCTTTGCCGCCGACGATGCGGCCGCCGTCGAGGACCTCAAGGCCGGCCTGACGTTTTCCCAGGCCATGGCCAAGTACACCAAGATCTGAACCCCATGCCCAACCCTCCGTCCCTCGCCGAAGTGATTATCGACTCTCTCGCCGGCCACGGCGTCCGGCGCCTGTTCGGCATCCCCGGCGGCGGTTCCAGCCTTGCCCTCATGGAGGCCGCCGGCAAGACCGGGATCGACGTCGTCCTCACCCGCACCGAGACCGCGGCGGCGTTCATGGCCGCCGTCACCGCCGAGATCTCCGCCACCCCCGGGGTCGTTTTCACCGGTGTTGGCCCGGGGGCGGCGAGTGCCATCAACGGCGTCGCCTATGCCCACCTCGAGCGCGCCCCGCTGCTCCACATTACCGACGGCCCGGCGTCGTCCCTGCATCAGGCCTTCGACCAGCAGGCCCTGTTCGCCCCCGTCACCAGGGCCCAGGCCCGCTTGCGTCCGGAAGGCGGGCGTGCCGCCATCGAGGCCGCCATCGGCCGCGCCATGACCCGGCCCTGGGGCCCGGTCCACCTGGAATTGACCGCCACTGATGCCAACATCCCGGTCACCGATCCCGGCGACCCACCGCCGGCCCCTCCGGCACCGGAACCTGACGCCGAGGCGCTGGACCAGGCCCGCCGCCTGCTCGCCGCCAGCGAAAGGCCGGTCCTGATCGCCGGCCTCGAGGCCCGCCACGGCGACGCCCCCGCCGCGCTCTGTCGCCTGGCCGAGGCACTTGCCTGCCCGGTGCTCCTCACCTACAAGGCCAAGGGCACCCTGCCCGATTCCCATCCCGGTACCGTCGGCATGTTCACCGGTGCCGCCGCCGAGGCAGATTGCATCGCCGCCGCCGACCTGATCGTCCTGTTCGGTTTCGATCCGGTGGAAATGATCCCCGGGAAGTGGCGTTACGAAACGCCGATCCTCGACCTCCGCGCCGCCCCCACCGCCGAATTGCCGGTGCCGCACCGATGCCGCGTCGTCGGGCCCCTGGCCGATGTGGTCCAGGGCCTCATGCCGGTATCGGCGACGGCTTGGCCGGCATCCGGAATTGCCGACCTGCGCGATGTCATGCGATCACGTTTGAACATTCGCGGCGTCGGCCACACCCCCCAGACCGTGGTCGAGGCTGCCTCCCAGGCGGCGCCGGCGGGCTGCCGGGTCACCATCGACGCTGGCGCCCACATGTTCAGCGCCTTCGCCTTCTGGGACGCTGGCCTTCCCTTCGGCGTCCTCAAGTCAAACGGCCTCTCGACCATGGGCTTCGCCTTGCCAGCGGCTATCGCCTCGGCCCTCCAGGAACCGGATCGGCCCGTGGTCGCCATCACCGGCGACGGCGGTTTGATGATGTGCCTCGCGGAACTGACCACGGCGGTCGAACGCGGTTGCGCCATTGTCGTCCTCGTCGTCAACGATGGGGCGCTGTCGCTGATCGACGTCAAGCAGCAGCGCCAACAGCTCAAAAGCCTCGCCACCCGGTATCCCGCCGTCGACTTCGCCGCCGCCGCCCGGGCGCTCGGCTGCCGCGCGTGGCGGGTCGGCAACGGTGATGCCCTGGCGCCGGTTCTCGCCGACGCCTTCGCTAGCGGCCACCCGGCGCTCATCGACGTTGTTGTCGACGCCGGCGGCTACGGCGACCAACTCGCGGCCCTCCGTGGCTAGTCGATTTTTGCCGCCACCGCCTCGATTTCCACCTTCAGGTTCGGGCGCACAAGGGCGTCGATCAGGAAGAACGTGTTCGCCGGCTTGTGATCGCCCATGACCCCGTCGCGGACATCGAGATAGTCCTGGATGTCGTCGGAGTCGGTCAGGTAGGTGTTGAAGCGGACGATGTCCGCGAACGACATGTTGGCGGCATCCAGAATGGTTGCCAGGCGTTCGAAGACGATGGCGGCCTGCTCCGTCGCCGACTCGGGTGTGAAGCCGTCGGCTTTTGTGCCGATTTGGCCATTGGTGAAGAGAAGGCGGGCCCCGGCGGGCACTTCAACCGCGTGGGCGACGTTGCGGGAATGGGGATAGATCGAATCGAGGACATGTACCTTGAGCACGAAAGGTCTCCTTATGCCAGACCGGCCGATTATGTTATGCCACCGGCCATCGGCCCAAGAAATTACGAGGCAGCCATGGAAGACGTAATCATTCGCCCGGCGCTGCGGCGCGACCTGGCGCCCGTCGTTCGCCTGCTGGCCAACGATCCCCTAGGATCGAAAAGGGAAATCGATACCGACCCGCCGGCCCAGTGTTATATGGACGCCTTCGCCGCCATGGAGGCCGACCCCCGCAACGAATTCATGGTCGCCGAACGAGAGGGCGAGATCGTCGGCTGCCTTCAGTTGACATTCATCCCGGGGCTGTCGCGCATGGGCATGGAGCGGGCCCAGATCGAAAGCGTCCGCGTTGCCGAGAGCATGCGCGGCGAGGGCCTCGGGCAACGGCTTTTCCAATGGGCCATCGAACGGGCCCGCGAGCGGAGATGCGGTCTCGTGCAGTTGACCACCGACGCCAGCCGCGACGGCGCCCAGGGCTTTTACCGCGCTCTCGGTTTCGTCCCGTCCCACGTCGGCATGAAACTGACGTTGTAGCGTCAGGACCGGCGCACCAGCAATTGGGGGATGATCTCGGTATCCGAACCGCCCTCGGGGGGACGGACCCCATCCGGCAGTGTTCCCTCGTCCAGATCGTCGAAGGGGACAAATTCGTCCTCGGAGAGGAAGCTCGTGGCTTCGTCTTCCGAGGCGAACCGGTGAACCGTCCCGTCGCAGTCGAGAACCTCGGCGCTGCCGTTGGCATTAATGCGAAGCCGCGCCCAGTTCAAGTCCGGCAGGCTGCAGTCCATCAGCCACCAGGATTGCGCCACCCTGCCGATCATGCCGCGGCCGACCCGCGTACGTGGACCAGGTCCGCGAGTATCCGGATGCCGGGTTCGATCTTCTCCAGGGCAATCGAGGAAAAGCCAAGGCGGAAGTAGTTCCGCGGCGGTTTCCTGGAATTGAAATTGACCTCGCCGGGCTCGATGACGATGCCCTGCTCCAGGGCCGCCGCCGCCAGCGTCTTGGCGTCCAGGCCCTCGGGACCGCGCACCCAGTAGCTGGTGCCGCCGAAGGTCGGCACCCGGGCCGAATCGGGAAGATAGCGGGCCAGGGCCTCGCCCATCCGTTCCCAGCGCGCCCGGTAGGCCCGGTGCAGCCGGTGGATCAGGGCATCGTGGTGGCCGAGCGACAGGAACAGCGCCGCCGTGCGCTGGTTGTTGTTGGGGGCGTGGCGCAGCATCAGGCGCCTGAGTGCCCGCGCCTCCTCGATCAGTTTCGGCGGGCCCACCAGGTAGCCCAGCCTGAGCCCCGGAAACAGCGTCTTCGAGAGACTCCCGACGTAGATCACCCTGTCGTCCTTATCCAGCGACTTGAGCGCCGGTGTCGGTTCGCTGACGTAGTTGGTTTCGAACTCGTAGTCGTCCTCGATAACTAGGAAGTCCTTGGCCACTGATCGCTCCAGCAGGGCCTTCCGGCGTTCCAGGGGCAGCGTTACCGTGGTCGGGAACTGGTGGCTCGGCGTCACGTAGACGTAGTCGCAGCTATCCAGGCGGCGGTTGATCGGCAGGCCGTGCTCGTCCACCGCGATCGCCGCCAGGCGCGAGGTCTTCAAACGGAAGGTGTTACGCACGTCCGGATATCCGGGATCCTCCATGCCGACCCGCGAATGTTCGGTCACCAGCAGGCTGGCCAAAAGGTAAAGGGCGTTCTGCGCCCCAAGGGTGATCAGGATCTGGTCGGGGGCGGCGTGGATACCGCGCCGTGGCAACAACCGAGTGCGGATCTGTTCCACCAGCATCCCATCGTCGGTGCCGTGGGTGTCGCTGGTCCAGGCGTCCATGGTCTTGCGGCCGAGGGCCTGGCGCGAGCATTCCCGCCACGCGGCGATGGGAAAGAGCGTGTGATCCACCTGGCCGTAGATGAAAGGGTAGGGGTGGGCAAGCCAGTCCGGCGGCTTCTCGATGTTGTCCTGGCGCGTTGGGCGGACCCGGAACCGGGCCTCCCAGTTCGGAGCATTTTCCGACGGCGCCGCGCTCTCGGCGTCCACCGCTGCCTGCCCCATGGCAATATCGTCGCTGACATAAAACCCGCTGCGTTCCCGGGCCGCAAGGAAGTCGTCGTCCACCAGGCCCTGATAGGCAAGGACCACCGTATTGCGGGACACGCCCAGGGTTTTTGCCATTTTGCGGCACGACGGCAACGGCTCGCCCGCCACCAACTGACCGTCGAGGATCGCCGCAACCAGCATTTCCCGGATCTGCGCCTGGATGCTGGTGTTGGGTCTGCGGCCCAGATGGAACAAGGTGTCGCGCATTTCCGTTGGCCTAATCGAAATGCCACAATTGGCCCTATAGGAGCTTTCCCGTGGAGCTTATGGTGTTTGCTTAAAGGGCACAAGCAACGCCCGGCAGGCAACTGGCCAGCAAATCGCCGGCTCCCGCGAACCGGTGCGGTTGCGGGTGCCTTCTTTTCTTGGCACGGGGAGTGAATCAGATGCAGTACCCCACGAACACCCTGGAACACCATTGGATGCCGTTTTCGGCCAACCGTGATTTCAAGGCGGACCCGCGTCTGCTCGTTCGCGCCGAAGGCGCCTACTACTGGAATCACAATGGCGACCGGATCATCGACGGCTCGTCGGGCCTTTTCTGCTGCGCCCTCGGCCACGGCCGCAAGGAGATCGCCGAAGCCGTAGGCAACCAGTTGCTGGAGATGGAATACAGCCCACCCTTCAACATGGGCCATCCGGCGTCCTTCGAGCTTGCCCGGCGGGTCGCCGACCTGACCCCGGAAGAGATCAACTACGTATTTTTCGTCAATTCCGGATCCGAGGCCGTCGATACCGCGCTCAAGATCGCCATGGCCTATCACCGGGTTCGCGGCGACGGGCAACGCTCCCGGTTCGTTTCCCGGGAAAAGGCCTATCACGGTGTCAACATCGGCGGCACGTCCCTGAGCGGCATCATGAAGAACCGCGAGGTCTTCGGTGCGGTGATGCCGGGCGTCGTCCACATGCGCCACACCTGGATGCCCGAACACCGGTTCGTCAAGGGCCAGCCCGAGGTGGGCGCCGACCTGGCCGACGACTTGCTGCGTTTCGTCCAGCTTTTCGGCGGCGACACCATTGCCGCCTGCATCGTCGAGCCCATTGCCGGGTCCATCGGCGCCCTGGTGCCGCCCAAGGGGTATTTGCAGCGCCTGCGCGAAATCTGCGACCACCACGGCATCCTGCTGATTTTCGACGAGGTGATCTGCGGCTTCGGGCGCACCGGAAAGGCCTTCGCCGCGCAGAGCTTCGGCGTCACGCCCGACATGATGACCATGGCCAAGGCGCTGACCAACGCCGCCCAGCCCATGG
>JAJFIG010000352.1 GCA_021775195.1 Rhodospirillales bacterium
CCGAGGTGGTCCGGGTCGCCAAGGCGGCCTTCGAGGCCAAGCCCCTGGGGCCGCAGGAGCGCTACGAGATCCTGCAAAAGGCGGCGGGGCTGCTGGGCGAACGGCGTGAGCGCTTCATCGAGTCCATCGTCACCGACACCGGGTTCACGGCGGGGGACGCCTCGGGCGAGATCGACCGGGCGCAGCAGACGATGCTGCTGTCGGCGGAGGAATCGAAACGCCTCCACGGCGAGATGATCCCGGTCGAAACGGCGCCAGGCCACGCCAACCGCCTGGGCTTTACGATCCGGGTGCCGGTGGGGGTGGTGTGCGCGATCACGCCCTTCAATTCGCCGCTCAACACGGTATCCCACAAGGTGGCACCGGCGCTGGCGGCGGGCAACGCGGTGATCCTGAAACCGGCGCCGCAGACGCCGCTGACGGCGGTCAACCTGTGCGAGATGCTGATCGACGCCGGGGTGCCGCCCGGGTACCTGAACCTGATCAACGGCGACGAGGACGTGGGCACGTGGCTGCTGGAGGAGCCGGATATCGCGTTTTACACCTTCACCGGCTCGACCCGGGTGGGCAAGATCATCCAGGCCTCGGCGGGGCTCCGGCGCACCCAGCTCGAGCTCGGCAACATCTCCGGCACCATCGTCTGCGCCGACGCGGACCTGGATTACGCCGTGCCCCGCATCGCCAACGCCAGCTTCCGCAAGGCGGGACAGGTGTGCACCTCGGTGCAGCGCCTGTTCGTCGACGAAACCATCGTCGAGGCCCTGACCGAAAAACTGGCGGCCGAAGTCAAGACCAAGAAGGTCGGCGATCCCCGGGCGCCGGGGACCTTCGTCGGGCCGATGATCGACATCGCCGAGGCCGAGCGCGCCGAGGCCTGGGTCAAGGAGGCGGTGGCCGACGGCGCCCGCCTGGTCCTGGGCGGCAGCCGCGACGGCGTCATGTTCGATCCCACCATCCTGGTCGACGTCGAGGCCTCCATGCGGGTGATCTGCGAGGAGATCTTCGCACCCGTGATCTCGATCCTGCCCTACAAAGCGCTGGACGAGGCCATCGAGCGGGTCAATGCGACCGCTTACGGGCTGGCGGCCGGCATCTTCACCACCAACATCAACACCGGCCTGAAGGCGGCCAAGGCGCTACGCGTCGGCGGGGTGCACATCAACGACACTTCGTCGAGCCGCGTCGACCTGATGCCCTACGGCGGGGTCAAGGAAAGCGGCTTCGGCCGCGAGGGCCCCAAATACGCCGCCCACGAGATGACCGAGGAAAGGATGGTGACGATCAGCGTTTATTAGGGAGGGGCCGGTTGGGCTGATAGCGGTCTATAAATCTCAGATCACCGCAATCTCAGCAGATCCCCTTATGATGACCAAAAATTATGCTCTTTCACTGGAATCTCGCGGACGTCGCATCAATCCCAGCCCCAAAAGGCCAAAACCCAAAACGAATAATGTTGATGGTTCTGGGATGCTCGATGGTGCTGCACGAACTAACGCGTGGCCGACACTCGTACCCGGGCTTGCTGAGTCACCTCTATTGAAGTTTCCTATGACGGTTGACGGTGTGGATGTGGTGACTAACCAATTTCTAAATACGGATCCGTCATTTGGTATTGGATCAATCCTTATCTCGCCGACGGCGTGGGTTCCCACCGCCCGGGACTCAGCGGTTATAAAGTAAATCTCCTGGATATTAGGAGCGTTTAACGTTTTCCCCAATGCCGCTAAAAGGGCATCGAGGTTGGCGTTAGCCGGAATAGGCGCAGCGGCAGAACTAATGGGATCGAAGTAAGATGAGGGTACGCCAGCGGAAATCCCGAAATTCACCACCTCCGCCGCCGTGGCGTGCCGCCAACCGTCCAACAATCCGCCCGACTGCAACAAAGTGCTCGTTACCTGGTTGAATGACCTGTTGGTGGTCAAAGTCATATCCAACCAATCGAGATTGTTCGTGGTATCGCGCGTTATGTTGAAACCGTCCTGCGCGGCGCCCAATGAATTCAAGCTTGCGTCAGACGTCAGTATGATGCCGGCCTCCGCACTTGCTGACATCGCAACCGTCGAGATAACCGCAAACAAATAGCGGCGCAGCCAACGACGACCCCCAGCTAAACCCATTATGCCAATCGTCCCGATTGCCAGTGACTTTCTCGCCATCATCTCTTCGTCCTCCCACCCGAACTCTTAAGCCTAAATTCCCCATAGGCCTTACTTGAGTTTGCAAGCAAATTTCATGCCAACCCGTAGAACTTGAGGAATCTTAAGCACTTAAGCGCCGCACGCCCTGCTATGCATCAAACGTTGTAAAGAATCCCGACAGCCCCATTTGGGGTAGGTTTTGGGATTCCTTCTTTTGGGTCATAGGCTTGGCGTTTTGGGGCGTGAAATCAGGGGCCGAAAAGGTGTAAAGAATCCCGACTACCCCATTTGGGGCAGGTTTCGGGATTCGCGCTTGAAATTCAAAGGGTTGGGCTGAGAAACGGGACCTCGGGGCGGCGACACGGGTGTCAAGAATCCCGACACCGGGCCGCTTAAACCTCAGGAGTCGCGGACCAATCCCGCTTGCGACGACAGCAGCAGGGCCACCAGTTCCCCCTGTCGCGTCGTGCCGGTTTTTTTCTTGATGCGCTGAAGGTGTTTGCGCGCGGTGTCCTTGGCCACCTGCAACTGGTCCGCCGCCGCGTCGAGGCTGGTTCCGGTGGCGAGCAGGGTGGCGAGGGCGGCTTCCTTTCTGCTGAGGCCATAGACGCGCCGCAACATGTCCTGGGGAACGTCGTGGCGTTCCTCCGGGTCGGAGACGAAGACGGCGGCGGCCGGGCAAACCTGGGTGAACATGCCCTGGCATTTGGGAAGGGGC
>JAJFIG010000353.1 GCA_021775195.1 Rhodospirillales bacterium
GCCCCTGGAGAACAAGGCGGCGGCACTGGGCCTGTGCCGGCAGATCAAGAAGCGCCAGCCCAAGCAGGGCTGCATCGCCGTGCGCCACGCCGCGCTCTGAACCGAACAACCAAATTTCCCGGGAGAAACCGAACATGAAACGCGTCATGACCTTGGTTCTGCTGTTTGGGCTGGCGGCGGCGCCGGTCGTGGCCGGCTCCACCGCGGACCAGGTCGTCGAAAGCCGGGCGGCGGTCAAGGACTTCGCCGGCAAGTTGAAGGGCGAGCTGGTGGCGGCGCTGAAGGCTGGCGGGCCGGTCAGGGCCCTATCCGTTTGTAACCTGCGGGCGCCGATGGTGGCGTCGGCGATTTCGGAAAAGAAGGGCTGGCGGGTCGCCCGTACCAGCCTCAAGGTGCGCAATCCCGGTAACGAGCCCGATGCCTGGGAACGTAGCGTCCTGGAGCGCTTCGAGGCCCGCAAGGCGGCGGGTGGGGACCTCAAGACCATGGAATTCCACGCCGTAGTGAGCGAGGACGGGAAAAAGGTCTTCCGCTACATGAAGGCGATTCCGACGGCGGAAAAACCCTGTCTCGCCTGTCACGGGACGGCCATCGCGCCCGAGGTCGCGGCGGTTCTCGACGACCTCTATCCCGACGACCGCGCGCGAGGCTTCAAGGCCGGCGACATCCGCGGCGCCTTCACCATCAGCCAGCCGCTGGAGTAGTCCGGGCCGTCGGGAACGGGTGGCTCAGGCCTTAATGTCGATGAGGTCGCGCATCATCTCGTCGGCGGTGCGCAGCGTTTCCAATCCCATGCCATAAACGACGCGGGCCTCGATCAGGCGGGTGAGATCACTGGCGAGGTCGACGTTGGAGCGTTCCAGGGATGCGGCCTGGATGCTGCCGGCGCCGCCGCTGCCGGCGGTGCCGAGCAAGGGCGGCCCGGAGGCCTCGGTGGCCTCGAAGGCGTTGCCGGAAATCTCGCGCAGGCCATCGGGGTTGGTAAAGGTGGCAAGGGGGACCTTGTAGATGGGGCGGCGCTCGCCGTTGTCGAAGAGGGCGGTAACCAGCCCGTCGGGGCCGATGTCGACCCCGGAGGCGGTGCCGAACTGGGCTCCGTCGGCGTCGATGTGGCCGATGGTGAAGGGACCGGCGAACTGGGTCAGGCCGTCGAAGGCGTTGGCGGCGCCGAGGTCGAGGGTGATGTCCATGTTGGCGCCGCCGGTGCTGAGCCCGCCGATGCTGAGGTTCGGCGCCAGGGAGCCGTCGACGGTGCCGTCCCGGTCGGCATCGAAGCCCTGCAGGGAGCCGTCGCTGTTGAAGACGACGTCGATGGCATAGGGCTGGCCGCCCGAGGCGCTTTCGGAGGCGGTGCCGGCGGCGACCCCGGTGCCGGCGTTGACGGGATCGGCGATGGTCAGGGTGTGGGTGTTGACGCCGGTCTTCTCGAAGGTGAGGGAGACCTCGAGGTCGTTGCCGAGGGAATCCTGGATCTGGGCGGTAATGTTGACACGCTCGCCGATGGCGGCGCCGGCGGGCAGGTTGGCGCCGACGTCGATGCGTGCCGTCGCCTGGGCGGTGCCGCCGACGCGGCCGAGGTTGACCGGCTCCAGGGTCGTGCTCGTGGTCCGGCCCTGGGCGTCGGTGGGATAGGCGAGAAGCTGAAAGCCGCCGGCGTTGGCGAGGAAACCGCCGGCGTCGATGGTGAAGCCGCCGGAACGGGTGAAACGGTCGCCGATATTGCCGGCCGGGCCGCCGCGCACCGGGAACAGGCCGTTGCCGGAAATGGCGAGGTCGGTGGGCGAGGTGGTGGCCTGAAGCAGGCCCTGGACCGACACCGACTGGCGCACGACACCGCGCACTCCGGAGCCCGCCGAGCCGCCGCCCGACTGGCGGGTGGTGAGGCTGGAGGAGCGCACCTCGCGGGTCTTGAACCCGGTGGTGGAGACGTTGGAGACGTTGTCGGCGATTGCCGCGACCCGGGAACCGGTGAGGTTGAGCAGGGACAGGGCGGTGGCCATGGCGACGGATAGACTCATGGTGCTGGTGCTCCGGCGGCGATCATGTCAGGCGATGGCAGGTCAGGCACTGGCGGGTGGCGCGGGCCGGGGCGGCCCGGGGGTGTCCATCAATGGACGGTCGCCACCTCCATGTCGTGTTCGTGGGCGGTGAGGATCACTTCGGCCAGGGACTCGACGATGTCGAGAAACGTGCCATTGGCGGCATAGACCGCATAGCCTTCGCCTTCCGCCGCCGAGACCCGCTTGGCGTAAACCACGTCGTTGATCTGGGCGCGGGCAAGGCCGGAGACGGTCACGGTGGCAAGGCCGTCGTCCGGGGTGGACGCGTCGTTCGGGGGTCCATTGTCGGGTTTCATGGCTTTTGCCTTTCTTTGATAAGACGCCCTGCGGATTTTTCCGTTCCTGAAGACAAATATAATGCAGCTACAATATTAAATAGTCAATAATAAGTAAAACGCACTTTTAATAAAATTTTATCTAATTTTTTTCTTTCATTATTTAAATCATTGAAAATGACAACACTTCGTCAATTTATGACGTGCATGAAAACGGCAGGCGCGGGCGCTGCTACGCCTGCGTCTGTCAAGTACTTATGGTTAACGGCGAAAGAAAAAGAGCGAACGGAGGATGAGGGGAATCGGACTTACGGTCCCTGCCGGGTCACATCCGCGCCCTCAGGCGATCCATTCGCTGACCGGGGCCTGGGCCTCGTGGAGGGGCTGGCTGACGACGTCGACGAGGGTCGGGCCGCCGTGCTCGACGGCTTGCCGCAGGACACCGTCGAGGTCCGCGGGGTCCTCGACCCGCCATGATTTGACGCCGAAGGCCTCGGCGACGGCGGCGTGGTCGGTTCTGTTGAAGTCGACGGAGTAATAGCGCTCGCCGAAACTGGCCTTCTGGCCGGCCTTGATCCAGCCATAGACGGCGTTGGAGACGACGACGAAGGTGATGGGCATGCCCTTGCGGACAACGGTCTCGAGCTCACCGCAAGTAAAGCCGAAGCTGCCGTCGCCCATGACCGCGACCACCTTCCTGTCGGGGCGGCCGTACCAGGCGCCGACGGCGGCCGAGAGGGAGTAGCCCAGCGCCCCGTGGGCACGGTTGGAAATGAACTGGCGGCCGGGCCGGCGCTGTTCGTAAAAGGCGGAGACATAGGGGCACGGCGTTCCCGGGTCGGCGACGATGATGGCGTCGTCGGGGAGGACGCGGGAGAGGCCGGCGATCAGGCGCTCGGGGCGGATGGGGACCTCGGCGCTTTCGGCCAGGGGCGTGAAGGCGGCCCATTTCGCTGCCTTGGCGGTGGCGACGGCGGCGCCGCCGCGGAAGCCGGCGGCGGCGCGTCCCTCGAGAGCCTCGTTGATGGCGGCCAGCGTCAGGCGGGCGTCGCCAACAACGCCGACCTCGGTGGGATAGGAGGCGCCGATGACTTCGGGGTCGGAATCGATGTGGACGATGCGGGTGCCCTTGGCCGGGAAGCGCCAGCGCTCGGTGGTCACCGAGCCGGCGCGGCAGGAGATGAAGAGCACCAGGTCGGCGGCCTCGACGACGGCCCGGGTGGCGGGTACGCCGCCGTTGGAGCCGACGACGCCTAAACAGTTGGGATGGGTGCAGGCGAGGCTGCCCTGGCCCGAGACCGTGGTCGCGACGACGATGTCGAGGCGGCGGGCGAGGGCGTCGAGCTCGCGTTCGGCACCGGCGATGACAACGCCGCCGCCGCAAACGATGACCGGGTTCCGGGCCGACAGCAAGGCCTCGACGGCGGCGTCGACGGCTGCCGGGTCGGGGGCCGAACGGCGAGCCGGATAGACGGCGTGGGTCCTGTCGCCCCAGATGTCGTCGGCGGCGACGGGGCCACGCTGTACGTCCAGGGGAAGGCCCAGGTGAGCGGCGCCGGGGCGCCCGGTGGTCATGACGCGGAAGGCCTGGCGTACCATGTCGGGCAGCATCCCGGAGCGGGAAATGACGGCGCTCCACTTGGTCAGGGGCCGCATCAGGCCCTCCTGGTCGAGTTCGGTCAGGGGGTAGTGGCCGCGTGACGGGACCGAGACGTCGGTGGTGATGGCGAGGATGGGATAGGACGATTCGTTGGCCTCGATCAGGCCCGGCACCATGTAGGTGGCGCCGCCGCCGGACGGCCCCTCGCAGACGCCGACACGGCCCGTAACCCGGGCATAGCCGTCGGCCATGTAGGCGGCGGAACGCTCGTCGCGGGTGAGAACGTGCTCGATCGAGTGGTCGAGGCGGTAAAGGGCGTCGTAGAAGGGCAGGGTGGTGTCGCCGCAGAGGCCGAAGACATGGCGTACGCCATGGGCCTCGAGCATGCGCACCATGGCCTCAGCGCCGGTGGGCTGGTTGCCCGGGTCGTTCATATCGGCCATGGTTGGATCCTTCCCCTATCCGTCGCCGGCCTCAATAGGCGAAGTCGACGGTGGTCGTGGCGCCGCCGGAGACCACCGCTTTGGCCTGCCGTTCTCCCAGGACCCCATGCCAGACGGCGATCGTGTAGGTGCCGGGCGGGACCTTGCCGATTTCGAATTCGCCATTGTCGTCGATGACGGCGTAATAGGGATTGCGGGCGACGAAGATGTGGGCGTGCATGAAGTTGTGGGCATCGCATTCCACCTTCATGGCGGTGCTGTCGGCGACGTGCAGGCGATTGGTGACGATGTTGCCCTTCTGGGGCTGGGAGACGTTCATCACGGTCTGGCGCGTCCGTTCTCCCAGGGCGTAGACGTGGATGTTGTGGAGGATGGGGTCGGAGTTGATGGCCTCGAACTCGCCGCCATCGATGATCACCGACAAATTGGGCTCGAAGGTGCAGTTCCGCTGGTCGATAGTGACCTTCTTGGCGGCGGCGCGGAAGGGCTTCCCCTTTTTCACCTTCTTCAGGTAGACGACGGCATCGAGAAGAGAGTCGCCGCGAGC
>JAJFIG010000354.1 GCA_021775195.1 Rhodospirillales bacterium
CGCCTTTCTATCGCAGAAAGTGGGATGAGGCCGGCATTCACCCCGACCACATCACTTCGCTCGAAGCGTTCGAAAAAGTGCCGGTGGTGACCAAGCAGGAATTACGCGCGTCCCAAGCCGCGCAGCCGCCGTTTGGCGACTATTTATGCGTGCCCGAGACCGAAGTTCACCACATTCACGGCACGTCGGGCACCACCGGCAGGCCGACCACGTTCGGCGTGGGGCGCGCCGACTGGCAGGTAATTGCCAACAATCACGCGCGAATCTTGTGGAGCATGGGCGTGCGGCCCGGTGACCGCCTTTTCGTCGCGGCGATCTTCTCGCTGTATCTGGGCTCATGGGGCGCCATGCTGGGCGGCGAACGATTGCGCTGCCAAGTATTCCCATTTGGCGCCGGCGCGGGTGGCATGACGGCGCGCGCGGCCTCTTGGTTGGCGGCGACGAAAGCAGATGCGTTTTACGGCACCCCGTCCTATGCCCTTCATCTTGCGGAAGTGGCGCGCGATGAGGGATTCGATCCGCGCGACTTTGGCCTGCGGGTGATGTTCTTCTCCGGCGAACCAGGCGCGTCGATCCCCGGTATCAAGCGACGTATCGAGGACGCCTACGGCGCAAAGGTATATGACTGCGGGACCATGGCCGAGATGACACCGTTTATGAGCGCCGCCGGCACAACAGGCTCGCCCGATGGCATGCTGCTATGGCAGGACATGGTGTATCACGAAGTGTGCGATCCGGATTCGTACGCGCGTGCCGCCTGCGGCGCCCAGGGCACGCCGGTCTACACTCATCTTGAACGCACGTCGCAGCCGATGATCCGGCTCGCGTCAGGCGATCTCACCCATTGGGTCGACGGTCCCGCAGCGTGCGGTCGCACCTATCCGTGCCTGCCCGACGGTGTCTATGGCCGTATCGACGACATGTTCCAAGTGCGTGGTGAAAACATCTATCCGTCCGAGATCGACAAGGTGCTCAATACCCTCGACGGCTATGGTGGCGAGCATCGCATCGTGATCAGCCGCGAAGCGACGATGGACGAATTGATGGTGCGGGTGGAGGTGACGGATTCGCTAGTCTCGCAGGGTGGCGATGCGGTCTTTGGCAAAACGTGTGCGGCAAACCTGCAGAAATTGCTTGGCGTTCGTGCCGGCGTCGAAGTGGTACAACCCGGTACGTTTCCGCGCACTGATTTCAAGGCGCGCCGGGTGGTCGACGACCGCGATCTGTTCCGTTCCCTGCAACAAAAAATGGAAGGCTGAAGCCATGGCCGGGATGCTGCAATCGGAAATGGTGCGGGAGGTCCTCGAGGGCCGCGTCCGCAGCATCGCCCGCATGATGTCCCGGGCCGAGACCGGCAAGGCCGAAGCCCGAGGGCAGATGGCGGAGCTTTACCGCCACACCGGCCGGGCCCATGTGGTCGGCCTGACCGGTGTCCCCGGCAGCGGCAAGTCGACCATGGTCCAGGTGCTGGCCAAGACCTACCGCGGGTCCGGCCGCAAGGTCGGGATCGTCGCCATCGATCCTTCGAGCCCGTTTTCCGGCGGTGCCATCCTCGGCGACAGGGTGCGCATGAGCGACCTGACCAGCGATCCCGGCGTCTTCATCCGCTCCATGGCGACCCGGGGGGCGCTGGGCGGCCTGGCGCGGGCCAGCCTGGATGCCGTCGATATCCTGGATGCCGCCGGCTTCGACGTCGTGGTGGTGGAAACCGTTGGTGTCGGGCAGGACGAGGTGGACGTCGTCCAGGTTGCCCAGACCGTGGTCGTGGTATCGGCCCCGGGGCTCGGCGACGACATCCAGGCGATCAAGGCAGGGATACTGGAAATCGCCGATATTCATGTGGTCAGCAAGTGCGACCGTTCGGACGCCAACAAGACCCTCACCGACCTCAGGGGGATGATGGCGCTGGGGGTCCGCGCCGGGGACCCGGCGGCGTGGAAGGTTCCGGTGATGGGAACCAGCGCCGAAAGCGGGGAGGGGATCGAAGAGCTGGTCGCGACCATCGATTCCCATCGCGCGCACCTGGACGAGACCGGCGCCATCGAGGCCCGGCGCCGCCGGCTCCTGGAAATGCGCATCCTCAAAATCGCCGAGGACATCGTGCGCAGCCGCTTTGTCGGGCGGCGCGACGGCGAGATGTCGGGTCTGGTGGACCGCGTCATGACCCGGGACCTGGATCCGTATTCGGCGGCGGTGGACCTGCTGTCCGCCATCAATAGGGACTAAGGCGATGAAACAACACGATAAACCTATGTCGGGGATGGCCTACGAGAAGCTTCAGGAGGCGATCGAGGACTGGGAGAAGGGCGAACTGGCCCAGTTCGTTGCCCGTCAGCCGGAAACCAAGACCGGGTACAAGACCGCCTCGGGCCTGCCGTTGAAGCGGGTGTACACGGCCCTGGACGGAAACGATACGCCGCTGGACGACATCGGGTTGCCCGGCCGCTACCCCTATACCAGGGGGCCCTACCCGACCATGTACCGTGGCCGCCTGTGGACCATGCGCCAGATAGCCGGGTTCGGCACTGGTGCCGACACCAACGAGCGGTTCAAGTATTTGATTGCCAACGGACAGACCGGCCTGTCCACGGATTTCGACATGCCGACCCTCATGGGCTACGACTCCGATCATCCCATGTGCGTGGGCGAGGTTGGCCGGGAAGGGGTCGCCGTGGACACCCTCAACGACATGGAGGCGCTGTTCGACGGCATCGACCTGACCAAGATTTCCGTCTCCATGACCATCAATCCGACGGCATGGATTCTGCTGGCCATGTACGTGGCGCTTGCCGAAAACCGCGGTTACGACCTGAATGACCTGTCGGGGACCATCCAGAACGACATCCTCAAGGAATACATCGCGCAGAAGGAATGGATCTATCCGGTGCGGCCGTCCATGCGCATCGTCCGCGATACCATCGTCTATTCGGCCCGCAACATGCGCCGGTACAATCCCATCAACATTTCCGGCTACCACATTTCCGAGGCCGGGGCGACGTCGCTCCAGGAAACGGCCTTCACCATGGCGAACGCCATCGCCTATATCGACGAGGTCACCAAGGCCGGGGTCGACGTCGACGAGTTCGCGCCCAGGCTGGCCTATTACTTCGTCAGCCAGGCCGATTTCCTCGAGGAAGTGGCCAAGTTCCGGGCCGTGCGCCGGGTCTACGCCAAGATTCTCAAGGAACGCTTCGGGGCCAAAAAGCCCGAGTCCATGCGCCTCAGGTTCCATTGCCAGACGGCGGCGGCGACCCTGACCAAGCCCCAGCACAAGGTCAACATCATCCGCACCGCCTTTCAGGCGCTGGCGGCGGTGTTGGGCGGGGCGCAAAGCCTGCATACCAACGGCCTTGACGAGGCGTTTGCCATTCCCACCGAGGAGGCGATGAAACTGGCGCTTCGCACCCAGCAGGTCATTGCCGACGAAACCAACCTCACATCGGTTATCGACCCGCTGGGCGGTTCCTATTGCGTCGAAAGCCTGACCACCGAGATGGAACGGCGCATTTTCGCCATCCTCGACGAGGTGGACGGGATGGGGGGGACCATCAAGGCCATCGAAGACGGCTGGTTCCAGAAGGAAATCGCCGACTCGGCCTATGATTATGCCCTGCGCAAGGCCGACGGCGAGCGTCCCGTCATCGGCGTCAACAAGTACGTCGAGGAGGACGAGAAGCCGGACATCGAGATCCACCCCTTTGATCCCGAAACCGAACGCCGTCAGATCGCCAACCTGCGCCAAACCCGTGAACAAAGAGATTCAAGTAAGGTCTCGAATCTGTTGGAAAAATTGAAAAAAATAGCCGGCGACGAGGACGAGAACATCATGCCGGTCACCATCGATCTGGTGAAGGCGGGGGCGAGCATGGGGGAAATCGTTGAGGCCTTGCGGGAAATCTGGGGGACCTACCGGGAAACCCCGGTGATCTGAGGACTCGCTTAAACAAAGGGATGGCGGGTTCCGAAATACTGCTTGAAAATTGCCGGGTGGGGCTTGAGCTGTTCAAGGATGAACGTCCGCACTACTACCCCACATCCCAGTTCCCGGGCCCGGCGCAGGTGGCCGGCGAGGGCGATGCTGG